>JBGUBD010000007.1 GCA_041821185.1 Phycisphaerales bacterium AB-hyl4
TGTGGGGCGAGGTTCGCGTTGATGGTCGTCCGCCCCAAGCGCAGACGCCAACGCTACAATCCCTGCCATGGCCCCACCGCTGCGAAGTTTCCGGTTTCACCCCGGTCGAAAGGTCGGCCGACGGTATGTCATCGAGTCGCTGCTCGGCCGGGGCAGCGAAGGTGAGGTCTACCAGATCCGCGAGCTGGACACCGGCATCCGCCGGGCCGCGAAGATCTACTTCCCCCATAGCGACCCCAAGCGCAAGCAGGCCATCCGCCACGCCCAGAAGCTTAATACGCTCCGTGCCTGCCCCGTTGTCCTGCAATACCACCACAGCGAGGTCGTCCGCGTGCGCGGCGACGAAGTTGTCGCCATGATCTCCGAACTCTGCGAGGGCCAACGCCTTCAGGACTGGATCGACGGCAAGCATCGCGGCCGACTCGCGCCTTACCTCGCGTTGCATGTGTTCTACAACCTTCTCCGCGGTCTGGAGGCGGTGCACGCCCTTGGCGAATATCACGCCGACGTACACACCGAGAACATCCTCATTCGGCCGCGCGGCGTCCGCTTCGAGCTCAAGCTCATCGACTTCTACGACTGGGGCAAGCCCGCCCGCTACAAGCAGCAGCAGGACCTCGTCGACGCGGTTCGCGTTTTCTATGACTGCCTCGGCGGACAGCGGTATTACGCCAAACAGCCCGCCGAGATCCGCCACATCTGCGTCGGCCTGCAACGCAAGCGCGTGCTCCAACGCTTCCCCACGATCACCGCCCTTCGCCGACACCTGGAAACCTTCGAGTGGACCCGGCTGTAGAAAGTTTACGTTCTTCGATTTTGCCACGAAGACACGAAGGGGATGAAGGAAAACGCGAAGGAAGGCAGGGGAAAAGGGAATATATTCATTCCCTTCCCGATTTCCTTCGTGGTTTCTTCGTGCCTTCGTGTCTTCGTGGCAAAACCGATTGAGCCTTACGCCCCCGCCGGTTTTCGGCTAAAATGACCGATTCATCCGCCAAAGGAGCGTGATACCGTGCCCGCCAGCAGTGCCCCCATCATGGCTGATATCGACCTCGACGCCGTCAACGCCGACCTCGCCGACGCCGCGCCCGAGCGCGTCATCGAGTGGGCCGGCCAGACCTTCGGCCAGGGGCTGGTCATGACCTCCAGCTTCGGCGCCCAGTCCGCCGTCATGCTCCACCTCGCCACGCGCGTGCTGCCCGACATTCCGGTGATCTTCATCGACACCGGCTACCTGTTCCCCGAGACCTACCAGTTCGCCCAGCAGCTGACGGAGCGTCTGAACCTCAACCTCCGCGTCTACCAGCCCCGCCTCACCGCTGCCCACCTCGAAGCCATCCACGGCAAGCTCTGGGAGCAAGGCGACGAGGGCATGAGCAAATACCTCCAGATCGCCAAGATCGAGCCCATGCAGCGGGCGCTGAAGGACCTGAACGTCACCGCCTGGGTCGCCGGGCTGCGACGCGGCCAGACCGCCCACCGCGCCTCGCTCCGCCATGTTGAGCAGCAGGACGGCCGACACAAGGTGCACCCGATTCTGACGTGGTCGACCAAGGACGTGCACGACTATCTGAAAAAGCACGATCTGCCGTATCACCCGCTGTACGAGAAGGGCTACGCCTCCATCGGCGACGTGCACTCGTCCGCCCCCATCACCGCCGACCAGCACGAACGTGCCGGCCGATTCAGCGGCCTGCGGCAAGAGTGCGGCCTGCACCTGCCCGGCTCGGCTGAAGAAAGCCAGAGCCGTGACTCGTCGGGGCTTTGAGCAATTCGTATTACGCCAAGTCGCCAAGACACCAAGACGCCAAGGAAGAAAAAACAGTTTTCCTTGTCAGATCCGTGGGCATCCCTGGTTGCGAATTCTTTTTTGCCTTTTTTCTTGGCGTCTTGGCGTCTTGGCGTCTTGGCGTTATTCCCTCTCCCGGCTGCTAAGATGACTGATCATGGACCTCTGGAGTCAGGAGCGTGAACGCAATCGGGCGGCGGCGGAGCCGTTGGCGGTGCGGATGCGCCCGCGATCGCTGGAAGAGTTCGCTGGGCAGGCGCACTTTCTCGGGCCGGGCAAGATGCTGCGGCGGATGCTTGAAGCCGACCGGCTGACGAGCGTGATCTTCTACGGTCCGCCGGGCACGGGGAAAACCACGCTCGCGGAGCTGATCGCCAACTACACCCAGCGGCGCTTCGAGCGGGCGAACGCGGCGGCGGTGGGGGTCAAGGATGTGCGGTTCATTCTTGACACGGCCCTGCGGCAGCTTGAAGCGGACGGGGTGCGGACGATTCTGTTTCTCGATGAGATTCACCGCTTCAACCGTGCCCAGCAGGATGTGCTGCTGCCGGACGTGGAGCGGGGGGTGATTACGCTGATCGGGGCGACGACGGAGAACCCGTTTTTCGCGATCAATTCGCCGTTGGTGAGTCGGTCGCAGATATTCCAGTTTCAGCCGTTGACCGAGGAGCAGATCATCTCGCTGCTTCGGCGGGCGATCGCCGACGAAGATCGCGGCTTCGGCAAGCTGGACATCGAGGTGACGGACGAGGCGTTGGGGCATTGGGCGACCATCTCGGATGGCGACGCCCGCCGGGCGCTGGCGGCGCTGGAGATCGCGGTGCTGTCCGGCGGAAGCGACGGCGCGGCTGGCAAGCCGACGGCGGCTGATCCCAACTCGAAACTCGAAACGCGGAACTCGAAACTCCGCATCGACCTCGAAGCGGCCGAGCAGTCCATCCAGCAGAAGGCGATCGTCTACGACGCGACGGGGGATGAGCATTACGACGCGATTTCCGCGTTTATCAAGTCGATGCGCGGCAGTGATCCGGACGCTGCGGTATACTGGCTTGCACGGATGCTCGAGGCGGGGGAAGACCCGCGGTTCATCGCCCGCCGTATCGCCATCCTCGCCAGCGAGGACGTCGGCAACGCCGACCCGCGAGCCATCCAGATCGCCGCCGCCGCCTACCAGATCACCGAGCGCATCGGCATGCCCGAATGCCAGCTCACGCTCGGCCAGGCCGCGATCTACATGGCCACCGCGCCGAAAAGTAATGCTTCCGCTTTGGCGATCTGGTCCGCCATGAGCGACGTAAAGAACGGGCGGACCGTCCCCGTGCCCAGGCATCTGCGCGACGGACATTACAAAGGCGCCAAACGCCTCGGCCACGGCGAAGGCTACGCCTCTGCACACGACACCGACACCGGCTTCGTCGACCAGGACTACCTCGGCGTCGACAAAACCTACTACCGGCCGACCGACCGCGGCTGGGAGCAACGCATCGGCGAGTACCTCCGCTGGATCAACCAGCAACGGGAAACCCCGCGCCCACCCCCGGCCTCCGGAAGTCCCCCGACCCTCGGAAAACGCTCGGAGCCGCCGGAAAGTGATGTTTCCGGACCGAGCATGCCGAAGATAGACGAATAGTCCTTATCAGGACCGCCGACGAATACCGTGCATCGGCGGGGCAGTCTCAGGCGAACGCCGGAAGCGGCTTACGCAAGTACGAACCACCAGCGGGAGAAGTGCAAGATGGCGCTGAGTTCACAATCATCACGCTCGGGTATGCGTCGCCACTACAGCAGCGGCGGCGGCCGACGGCGAAGCTCGCGCCGCTGGCTGGTTGTGTTCGCGGTCGTCCTGCTGGTCGGCGGCAGCTTCTGGCTGTTCCGCGGCGGCGGTGACGATGCCGACCTCGGCGAAACCGCCAGCCAGCCCATCGCCGACGCCGACGCCAGCCGCGACGCCGACGGCAACGCCGACCGCGAGCCCGCCGCTGTCAACGAGCAGCCGACCCGCAATGCGCCCGCGCCCAGCCTCGCCACCGCCGGCCGAACGCCGCGCATCGCCGACATGAACCCCGTCGCCGAGGTGCCCACCACCGCCACCCGCGAGCGGACCACTGAAGCCAGCCGCGAGCCGGAGACCCCGCGCAGCGCCAACGAGCAGCCACGGCAGGCCGAGCGACGAACCGAGCCGAATACCAGCAGCAACACGGCTACGCGTGAGCGGGCCACCGCGACCAACACCGGCACCCCCACCATCGAGTCGTCCGAGATCCGCCGGGGCATGGACATGATCGCGGATGGCGATTACATCGAGGGCCGACGCGTTCTCAGCGCCATCCTCTTCGACGACCGCCGTCGGCTTAGCCGCAGCGATGCCCGCGCCATCCGCGAAACGCTCGCCAGCGTCAACGACCGCCTCGTCTTCTCGCCCGAGGTCGCGTCCGGCGACCCGATCGCCGAGCAGTACAACGTCCAGTCCGGCGACCTGCTTGCCCGCATCGCCCGGCGGTACAAGCTCACCTACCCCTTCCTCGAACAGATCAACCGCATCGACGCCCGCCGACTCCAGGTTGGCCAGTCGATCAAGCTCATCCGTGGCCCGTTCCACGCCCGCGTCTCCAAGAGCGAGTTTCGCATGGACGTGTACGTCCAGCAGAGCGACGGCTCGCCGATCTACATCCGCAGCTTTGACGTTGGCCTCGGCGAAGATGACTCGACGCCCGAGGGCATGTGGGTCATCGAGCCCGGCCGTAAGGTCGTCAACCCCGACTGGCGTAACCCGCGGACGGGCGAATACTTCCGCGCGGACGACCCGAAAAACCCCATCGGCGACTTCTGGCTCGCCCTCGACGGCATCGACGGCAACACTGCCGACCGCCGCGGCTACGGCATCCACGGCACGATCGAGCCTGACTCCATCGGCCAGCAGGCCTCCATGGGCTGCATCCGCCTCCGCGACGGCGACATCGAACAGATCTTCCACATGCTCGTCGAAGGCGAAAGCACGGTGGAAGTGGTCCGCTAGCGCGGCCCTGCAGCTCATACGGATTTGGACATGAATTTCGGGCGTTATGGGCAATAGCCCTCCGCGGAAGCGGAGGGTTGCCGCCGTACGGAGCAAACCCCCCGCTTCCGCGGGGGGCTATTTCGAGACACAAGTTTCATATCTAATTCGTATTAACCCGAGCCCCCATGCCTTCCCACCTGCCCATCATGCTCAAGTTGAGCGGCCGACGCTGTGTGATCGTCGGCGGCGGGCCGGTCGCGCTTCGGCGGGCTCAGGCCATGCTCGATTGTGATGCCGACGTCACCGTCATTGCCCCGCAGATTGATGACGCCCTCGCTGCATTGCCCGACTTGATCGTGCATCAGCGTCCCTACGAGCCGGGCGACCTGGCCGATGCGGTGCTGGTGGTGGTGGCGACGGACGACCCGGCGGTGAACGATCGTGTCGCGCGTGACGCCGACGAGCGGGGCGTGCTCGTCAACCGGGCCGACGACCCCGCTGCGGGCGACGTGGCCATCCCCGCTCATGCCCATCACGGCCCGATCACGCTGGCGGTCTACACCGCCGGCCGCAGCGCCAGCGCCGCGGCGACGATCCGCCGATCGCTTTCGGACCAGCTCGACCCCGACTGGCCGCGACTGTTGGAGGCGGTCGGGCTGTATCGTGAGCAGATCCAGGCCCGGGTCGCCGACCCTGCGGAGAGACATGCCCGGCTGCGTCGCCTGACGGATGCCGATGCCATGGCTATCCTTAAGGCTCAGGGTGTGGACGCCCTGCACGCCCGCTGCCGGGCGATTGTCCAAAATTAGCCGTGAAGCGCAGCGGAGCGCGCTCTGTGTGGAACCACGGGTTACGAACCGCGCTCCGCTGCGCTTCGCGGCGAACTGACTGACGCGGCTAAATGACTCAATTGCCTCGGGCTTGCTATGACCGACACCGTTACCAGTATCGTGCTCGCGGTGCTGACGCTGCTGACTCTTGCAGCGTGGGGGCTGTCGTTGCGTCGGTTGTGGGGCGCGGATGAGCCCGGCCGACATGTTGTGGCTGGGCGGGCGCAGCAGGTGATTGTCGCGGGTGTTGGCGGCGTCACGGCCGGGCTGTTCGCCTATCGCTGGCTGGTGGTGCATGGGGCGTGGCAGCCGTTGACGGCTCATGTGGACGGCCTGATGCTGATCGCGGCGCTGTTCGCGGGGGTGATTGCCTTCCTCCAGACTCGGCCGAGGCTGTTCGGCCTCTCGGCGTTCGGCCTGCCGGTGCTGGCGGTCATCCTCGCCTGGGCGGTGTGCGCCGCGACGTGGACGTATCGCCCGTTCAACATTGACACGCTGCACCCCGTCTGGCGGGCGGTGCACCTGACCGGCGTGTATCTGGGCACGCTGGGCTCAGCGATCGCCGCCATCGCCGGGGCGATGTACCTCTACGTGCAAAGTCGACTCAAGCGCAAGCAGACGCCCGCGCAGTTCGGCCGACTTGCCAGCCTCGAAGCGTTGGAAAGCCTCATCATCCGCACCGCCACGCTCGGCTTCGCGCTGCTGACGCTGGGCCTCGTCGCGGGTGTGGTGATCCTTGTCGATGAGCCCGAAGCGCTGGGCAGCATCACGCGATACCTGCCCAAGCTCGTGCTGGCGACGCTGGCGTGGCTGAGTTACGCCGTGGTGATGAATGTTCGCTTCGCTGCAAGCTTCCGTGGTCGGCGGGCGGCCTGGCTCGCGATCGGCGGGCTGGTGCTGTTGCTGGCGGTGTATGGCGTGGTCAACGCGCTGCCACGGGGGGAAGGCGAGTCGGCCAGAGTTTCGAGTTTCGAGTTTCGAGTTCCGAGTTGCGAGCCATCGGCTTGCCAGGCGAGTAATGGCATGATCGGCCGGGCCGGTCCGTCCGCTCCCCTCCGGGATGTGGGCGGGCCAGGCATCAACTCGAAACTCGAAACTCGAAACTCGAAACCGTTGAAACCGGAGGTTTCAACATGCGTCTCCTGATGCTTGGCATCAATCATCGCACGGCCCCGGTGGCGTTGCGCGAAGCGCTGGCGCTCACGCCTGCGGAGCAGGCCACGCTGCTGACCGACCTGCGCCAGCAATACCCGCAGGCCGAGGCCGTCGTGCTTTGCACCTGCAACCGGGTCGAACTGTACGTCGCTCGGCCGACGCATGAACACCCGCGCGCCGACGACCTGCGACGCCTGTTGGCGGAGCATTGCGGCGTGGCGATCGAGCAGCTCGGCGAGCAGACCGTGATGCGGATGGAACAGGAACAGGCGGCGAAGCACTTGTTCCGCGTCGGCTGCGGGCTCGACTCGCTCGTGCTCGGCGAACCGCAAGTGCTCGGGCAGATCAAGCGGGCGTATGAGGCGGCTGTGGCGTCGCAGGCGGTCGGCCCCGTGCTGCATAAGCTGTTCCAGCACGCGATCGCGACCGCGAAACGCGTCCGCACCGCCAGCGGCATCGGCGAAGGCCGGGTCAGCGTCGGCTCGGTCGCGGTCGACTTCGCCCGCCAGGTGTTTGAAGACTTCACCGACAAGACGGTGGTGGGGCTGGGCGCGGGTGAGATGGCCAAAGCCACGCTTCGCCATCTGCTCAACCAGTCGCCGGGCAAGCTCTGGCTGACCAGCCGAACGCTTGCCAGTGCGCAGACGCTCGCCGCGTCGCTGCACCTGACTGCTGATCGTGGCGGGGCTCGGCCGTGGGAAGACCTGGACATGATGCTCACCGAGGCCGACGTGATCATCGCCTCGACCGGCTCGCGCGATCCGGTGCTGACGATGGATCGATTTCGCCCCGTGCTGAAGCGGCGGCGGCATCGGCCGTTGTTCATCATCGACATCGCTGTGCCGCGCGACATCGACTCGGCCATCGGCGAGCTGGATGACGTTTACCTATACAACATCGACGACCTCACCGCGGTGGTGGCGGAGAACGTCGAGCAGCGGCGCGAGCAGATCGACGCGTGCGAGGCCCAGCTTGTCGACGCGGTGTCGACCTGCATGGAGCAGCTTGAGCATCGCGACGTCGGCCGACTCATTCGCCAGCTGCGTCATCGCCTGCACGAGGTCGGCGAGGGCGAGCAGGAGCGGACCCGTCGCAAGTTCGCTGCGATCGTCGGCCCGGCCCAGAGCGAAGCGCTCGAAGCGTTGCTCGACGAGCACACTCGCCGACTGATCAACAAGATTCTGCACATGCCCTTGAGCCAGTTGCACGACCCCGAGCGCGAGGTGGCGATGGGCTTTTACGCCGCGGCGCTGCAACGGCTGTTCGACCTGGACGAGGAGGCTGCCCCGCCGGCGCAGGATGCCAAGACGCCTGACGGCTCAACGATCAACACGAAAGCTTGAGCATGCGAAACCGCTTGACGATTGGACTGCTGCTGGTCGTGATGTTGGCGTTTACCTTCGGTTGCAGCCTCAATCAGCCGACCGATCAGGTGGCCGACACGTTGGTGATCCCCGGCCACGCGCACAACGACTACTACCACCCCCGGCCGCTGAACGATGCGCTGGACCATGGTTTCATCAGCATCGAAGCAGACATTTTTCTGGTCGACGGCGAACTGCTGGTCGGGCACGATCCACACGAACTCACGCCGGAGCGCACGCTTCAGTCGCTGTACCTCGATCCCTTGCGCGAGCGGGCGCAGGCGTATGACGGGCGGATTTACCCGGACGGCTCGCAGGTGATCCTGTTGATTGACATCAAGTCGGATGGGGAAGAGATGTTCGAGCCGCTGAACGCGGTGCTGGCGGCGTACAGCGACATCATTGCGGCGTGGGAGCCGGAGGGGGATCATTCGGGCGAAACGGCGCCGGTGCTGGCGGTGCTGTCAGGCAATCGGCCGGTGGCGTCGATGCTGCGTGAGCGGCGTCTGCTCGGTCGGCTGGATGGTCGACTGGATGATCTGGACAGTGACTTGCCGGCGGCGTTCATGCCGTTGATCAGCGACCATTGGCGGCAGATCTCGTCGTGGCAGGGCGAAGGCGAGATGCCAGCCGAGGACCGCGCTCGACTGCACGAGGTCGTTCGCCAGGCCCATGCAGCCGGTCGGCGGGTGCGATTCTGGGCGACGCCCGAGAGCGAAGCCGTGTGGGAGCAACTGCTTGAGGCGGATGTCGACCTAATCAACACAGACGAACTGGGTCGGCTGCGACGGTTCCTGCTGAGCCGCGAACCTTGATCTGAGGCTCACGGCAATCGGCGGGTGATGCTTTGGCCCGTGGGTCTGGTATAATCACCGATTCGCCTTTTGTTGCCTCCCACCTGGACATACATGTGACTGTCACGCCTCAACAACCCGATTCGCCGGCCGTGCCCGATGTGCAGACGGTTTCGTTCGTCAGCCTCGGCTGTCCGAAGAACCTTGTCGACAGCGAGAAGATGCTCGGCCTGCTGGCGGAGGATGGCTTGCTGCCCGTGCCGCCGGACGAAGAGGCGGATGCGATCGTGATCAACACCTGCGGGTTCCTCGAAGCGTCCAAAGACGAGTCGATGGAGGAGATCGCCCGCGCTGCCGAGCTTAAGCGTGAAGGCAAGTTGAAGCGACTCATCGTCGCCGGGTGTCTCGTGCAGCGACATCGCGCGAAGATGCTCGAATGGTGCCCGGACATCGACGCGCTGATCGGCGTGTTCGACCGCGACCGCATTGTCGAAGCGGTGCGCGGTGTGCGACAGGCGGGCAAGGATGTGGGCGTCGACCTGCCGGTCTACTCCAGCATCGCCGCGAACGCGACGATCGCGAAGCAGGCCCGCCAGGTCGAAGCGGCCGGCTACTTCGAAGACGACTCGGCTCGGCTTCGGCTCACGCCGCGCCATTACGCTTACCTGCGCATGAGCGAAGGGTGCAACCAGAACTGCGCGTTCTGCACGATTCCGTCGATCCGTGGCAAGATGCGAAGCAAGCCGGTGGATCGCATTGTCGGCGAAGCCCGCGAACTGCTGGGCGATGGCGCGTTTGAGATCAACCTCATCGGCCAGGACACGACCAGCTATGGCAATGACATCGGTTACGGGGCCGGTCTTGTCGGCCTGCTCGAATCGCTCGACGCGGTCGCTCGCGAGCATGGCGGCGCGTGGATGCGGCTGATGTATGCGTACCCGTCGTGTTTCACTGACGAGATGATCGACGCGATCGCGAAGCTGCCGAACATCCTCAAGTACATCGACATGCCGTTGCAACATATCAACGACCGCGTGCTCGACCGGATGCGGCGGAAGACCAGCCGAGGGCTGATCGAAACGCTGTTGACGAAATTGCGCGATCGCGTGCCGGGCATCGCCATCCGCACGACGTTTATCACCGGCTTCCCCGGCGAGACGGAAGCGGAACATCAAGAGCTGGTCGAGTTTGTGCGGACGTTCGGCTTTGAGAACATGGGCGTGTTCCCGTTCTCGCCTGAGCCGGGCACGCCGGCGGCGCGTTTTTATCACGACGGCGAGGCGATTGACGACGAGACGATCGCGCGTCGGCAGGAAGAGTTGATGCTCGCGCAGCAGGAAGTCGTGTTCGCTCGCCACGCAAAGCTGGCGGAGGGGCAGACGGAGCTCGACGTGTTGATCGAGGGCGAGGCGGAGATGGAAGACGAGGCCGAAAGCGTGGAAGCGGGCACGTTGCATGCTGGCCGAAGCTATACGCAGGCGCCGCAGATCGATGGCGTGACGTATGTGCTCAGTCGCGAGGGGCTGACGCCTGGCGAGCTGGTGCGATGTCGGATTGTGGATCATGAAGATTACGATTTGATCGCGCGGCCGGTGTCGGACCTGGAGCGCAAGGTTGGCTTGCCGGTGGTGGGGTAGCGCTGCTCAGTCGGAAGGCGCTCCTACTTCCCTTCTTAAACCTAATCCTCATACCTAATCCCGGTTCGGGGATTTGAAGTAGGAACCTGGATTAGGAGCAGGAGTAGGAAGGGAACGCGAGCGTTTTGCGGCTGAACTTGCGAACGGTTTAATCACGTTATGTCCAAATGGATGATGCGCATCGCGATCCGCCTCGGGCTGGTGTTTGCCGGCTTTGTGGTGTTGTTCACCGTGCTCGCTGCGACGGGCAACCAGTCGCTGCGGCAGGAAGTGCGCCAGTGGCGGGCGGCAGGTCTGATCGACGATCATGATGCGCCGCACGAGGTTGGCGAAGCGTACGAGCGCTGGCAACGCGCGGTGGGGGCGCTGACGAACCAGCGCGTCATTGTTCGGCAGTTGCTCGAAGCGGACGAGCCCACGGCCGATCAGGCGGGCGAACGGTTGACGACGCTCGCACCGCTGCTGACGGCGGTGCACGGGGCGGCGTTTGCAGAAGGGCCGGTGACGCAGGCCGGGCCGGATCAGCCGCATCGGTGGGGCGAGCAACTGCGCGATCGGCTGCACGAGTCGCGCGACCTGGTCATGTTGCTCGAAGCCGAGGCGAAGCTGCACGCGATTCGCGGCGATCACGCGGCCGCGTCGCGGGCGATCGAGGCGGGGGTGACGATCGCCAACCGCATGGGCGCCCATGGCGTGTGGCTGGCGCAGATCGCGCGACTGTCGCTGCTCGAACGTATGTTGATCACACTTGAAACGGTGTACGCCGAGGGGGGGCTGCCAGGCGATGGGCTGCGCGATCGGCTGCTGGCGATCGACCTTCGACAAGAGCTGGCCGAGACGTTCCGCGCGGAAGGCGTGCACACGCTGCGCCTGGTCAGTGATACGGACCCGCAGACCACAGCGGTCAACTGGTCGACGCGCGGGTGGTGGTATCACGATACGGCCTACCTGTTGGAGCAATACCGCGAATGTATGGCGATGCTCGAAGATGAAGCGCTGCCGATGCGGGCGTTGCCGGTGGGGGAGGATGATGTGCAGCATCCGTTCTGGGCGCGGACGAGCCGGGTGGTGCTGCCGGGCGTGCACGCATCGCTGGGCGCTCGGCTGGCGGTGCAGATGCGGTTAGCGATGGCGCTGACCGCGATCGAGCTGCGCGAGCAGGCGGCGGACGGGGGGGCGCTGCCGAAGACGTTGGAGGGTGTGGCGGTGCCGAGCGTTGAGCCGGGCGTCGATCGGCCGATCGTGTACGAGCGCGATGCGGATGGGGCGGGTTTCGCGCTGCGCAGCACGGACGAGTTGGTGGGCGAGCCGGTGTGGTGGCGGTGGTGACGTTTGTGGGGGGGGGAGCCCACGCCGTGACGGCGTGGGCTTTCGTGGGCTTAGTGGGCTCATGTTTTTCGTTGGTGTGATGATGTAACAGGTACGTAAGGGTATTGATGAACGGCACGACGGAAGTGGATCAGATGTGGGGGCTTTCGATCGCGATGGTGGTCGTGGCGGCGGCGACGCTGGCGGTGCTGGTGTGGCGGGGGTGTCTACGGGCGAACGCGATGGCCGACGGGCCGAGGCGGGATGTGGGGTTGCAGTGGTGGGACCTGCCGACGGCGCTGCTGGTGATGGTGCTGGGGATGCTGGCGTTCGGCGGGGTGGGGGCGCAGGTGTTCGAGCTTGAGCCGGGCACGACAAGGCCCGCGGGCGGCATCCGCGCGCAGGCGGCGTGGGTGCTGCTGAGCCAACTCATCGGGCAGGGCGTGGTGCTTGCCTATGTCATGTGGCGGACGGCGGCGGCGGTACACGGCTGGCGGCGGTTCGGGCTCGTGCCGACGCGGCCGACGCGCGACGCGTGGATGAGCCTGCTCGGGCTGGCGGCGGCGCTGCCGTTGGTCGTGGGCACGTTGAGCCTGATGTCGATGATCGGCGAATGGGTGGGCATGCCGGCCCCGGCGGTGGGGCATGAACTGCTGGACGAGCTGCTACGGTCGGACGACGCGGTGGGACTGGCGATGATGATCGTGGCGGTGGTCGTGGTGGGGCCGTTCTTCGAGGAACTGATCTTTCGCGGCGTGGTGCAGACGTCGCTGATGAGCGTGTTGGGTGCGGCACGGCGGTGGCTGGTGGTGGTGATCGCGGCGGTGGTGTTTGCGCTGATTCACGTCGGCGCGGGCACGTTCGACCCCGAAGGCGTCGGCGGCGTGCCGTGGCATGCCCTGCCGGGCCTGGCGGTGTTGGGCGTGGTGCTGGGGTGGCTGTATGAAAAGACGGGCAGCCTGTGGCCGGCGGTTGTGGTGCACGGCGGGTTCAATGCGTTCAACGTGGCGATGGTGCTGGCGATGCAGCGGTGGGAATGGTTGTGAATGCAAAAACGACCGCCGCCCCCCTCAGGCGAGCCGGGTCGCGTGCGGCGGTCGGGTGGGCTGTGTTATGCTGATGGGTTCGTACGGGCAATAACGCCAAGCCCCGGGGACACCTCCGGAACACCCCCGCAGACACTTGCCGGAGCATCCCCCCGGTATATCCCCCGGAACTCCCCCTGAACGTAAGGCGTAAAGTAAACGGCCCCTCCGGGCGGCGACTCAGCAAAGCGCGGCGAAGGTCAGCAACGTCAAAACGAGGATCTTCCGACGACGACTGAACTGCTCACGCTGAAGTCCGAAAAAATTCGACACGACTCGTACCCTCCTGGTATTTGCGTCTCGTACTGCGTCTCTCGTACCGATAAGCGTACCACAACCTCCGTGCCGGTCGACAAACTCTTTGTGATGAGCCTCTAAGACCATGCTGGAAAATGACTTGCTTTTTTTGTTGAAAAACAGGCGGTTTGACTCAAGATGCCGGATGTCGCCTGCGTGCAACATGATGGTCGCCGCGGTGTTGCTGCTGGGCATCATGGCGGGACCGAGTGCCGGCCTGCTGCACGCGTCCGATAACGATTCGTCGGCTGCGCCGCGGCTCGACCGGGCTCATGCTCGGCAGGCTCACCGGATCGTCGAGCAGTGGGTCGAGCAGGGCGAGGTGCCCGACACAATCGACGCGACGGTGGCGGTGACGGGGCTGTCCGGCGTGCGGGTGACGCTGTGGCGGGATGGCATGTCGTACGGGGCGGGTGAGGCGTATGTGGACGATCTGGCGGCGGTGACGGACGACACCGGCCCGGCGATCGACCTCGTGCCCATTGTCGCCGAGGCGGCCCGGCAGGCGCTCGCCGGCGTGCAGGACACACTGACCGAGGCGCAGTTGCGAGCCCAGATGGACGGCCTGGACCTCGCGGAGACGCAAGCCCCGGCCGGCCTGGTCGACCTCGCGGGCGACCTGCTGGTGAGCGTGCAGCTTGGCGGGCAGTTGGATCGCATCCGCCTGCACGACGAAGCGGCGATCAACGAGTTGTACGCCAACTTCGCACCGGGCGCCCACGGCCTGCGTGTCACTGCCGGCAGCGACGGCCGACGTGCTGCCGTGATCTGGCCCGCCACGGTCATCGAGCGCAACATGTCGCCGCGCGGCCAGTTGACGCACCTGCTCTCGGCCACCGGGCATGACCCGACCGCCATCAGCCGACTCGCTCGGCCGGGCGGCCCGCGGCTGGCGCGCTTCGAAACGTTGCACGTCGTTCGGCCGAAGCCGGGCTGGGGCGTTGAAGACATGGTCCGCGGCGCGGTGCTGCTGCCCGAGCAGCAGGTCGACGAAGCGACGCTGGATGACATCATCGATCGACTGAGCAAGCACCTGGCCCGCCGATTCACCAGCGAGGGGCTGGTCCGCGGGCGATATCTGCCGACGAGCAACCGCTACGACCCGGTTGTCGCCGACCCGGCCGAGGCGGCGCTGGCTGCTTATGCACTGACCCGGTACGCCGGCTATCTGCACGACCTCGGCGACGAAGACCGCGCTGCGGCGCAACAGGCCCGCGCCGACCTGGCGATCAACCGGCTGGGCGAGTGGTTGCTCGGTGGGGCGGACGAGGCCGAGCCTGGCGAAGCGATGGCGGCGGCGTCGCTGACGCTGCTGAGCCTGGTCGACACGCCCGGCCGAACGGGCGCGCAGCGCGAGATGCGCGATGCGCTCGGCCGATGGCTTGTCGAGCGTGTGGCTGACGATGGCCAGCGTGATGATCTGGCAGTGGCGGATGATGCGGCTGACGATCAGGCGGAGCAGGCGAAGCCGGACGGCGCGGCGCTGGCGCTGACCACGGCGGCGCTGGCGGGGTTGTGGGAGCAGCAGCGCGACGCGGCGCTGGGCGAGGTGGTGTCGCGGTTGCTTGATGAGCAGTCGCAGGCATCGCCGAACGTGGCGTCGTTGTGGTGGCGGGCGCTGGCGTACGAGCGTGGGGGGCGGTTGTTGTCGGATGAGCAGTCGCAGGCGTGGCGGTCGTTGGGGCAGCTCGGCCGAACGTTTTTGCGTCGGCAGGTCACGCGTGCGCCGGACCTCGGCCCGGCGGATGTGGTGGGGGGAATCGAGTTGAGTCGCATCACCAGCGACGGCCCGCCGAACCCTGACTGGCGCACAGGTCATGTGCTCGCGTACCAGGCGGTCGCGCTGCGCACGCCTGAGATGCTCGATGACCAGCAGCTCATCGACTGGCTGTTGAGTGCGGGGTTGTCGGCTCGCTTCCTCGCGCAGCTTGTGATCGACGAGCCCGCGGCGTACAGCCTGAGAAGCCCGGCCGACGCGCTGGGCGGCGTTCGCCTCGCGCCGTGGAACAATCACCTGACCGTCTCCGCGCAGGCGATGACGCTGCTGGCGATCCTCGAACTGCAAGCCTCGCTCGAACACCTTGCAGAGCGGGGGATGTGACGGTTGCCGATCGAATCACAAAACGAAAGCGATGGAATCATGCCCATGCGTTTGACGCGATCATGGTTGATGCTGTTGTGCCTGCTCGCGTTGACGATCGCCTCGGCGGATGTGCGGGCAGACGCTAGCGCCGATGCAGACGCAGACGCAAATTCAGACGCCGGCGCGGGCGAGGCGGTGCAGTTGGAGACGGTGCACCGTTTTCAGTTCACCGATGAAGCCTCCAGCGCCACCGAGCTGAGCGGCATCACCTGGGTCGAAGGCGACCGCTATTTGGCTGTGTCGGACAAGCATGATCGCATCTACCCGCTGCGCATCACGCTCGACATGGCCAGCGGCGCGATCGAGGACATCGAGGTTGGCCCGAGTGTCACGCTGCTTCGCGACGACGGCCGACCGCTCGGCCGAACCGACCTCGAAGGCGTCGCCTATGACCGTCGTACGAACACCGTGCTCACCGCCGACGAGCTGGGCCCGACCCTTCGCGAGCATCAGCCGGACACGGGCACGCTGCTTCGCGAGCTTACGCCGAGCAGTCATCCCGACCTGCGCGTGTTCGCTCGCATCCGGACCAACCTCGCGTGGGAATCGTTGACGCTCACGCCCGACGGCCGACACGTCTGGACCGCCAACGAAGAGTCGCTGCGCAACGACGGCCCGCGCTCCACGCCCGACGCTGGCACGCTCGTCCGCCTTCAACGCCTCACCCGCGACCTCGAACCCGTCGGCCAGTGGGCCTACCGCACCGACCCGCTGCCCGGCCGCATCACCTTCCCGCCACGTTTCGCCCGCCGCGAGGCCGCCGGCGTGTCGGAGCTGCTCGCCCTCGACGACGGCCGACTGCTCGCGCTCGAGCGACACTTCGGCGGTACGGACGCGGGGCTGGCCCACTTCCGCATCCGCATCTACGAAATCGACTTCACCGACGCGACCGACACCACCGACATCGATCGCTTCTTCGACCTCGCGGACGACGAAATCAACACCGTCGCCAAACGCCTCGTCTGGGAAACCATCTCCTACGCCCCGATCGACAACCTCGAAGGCATGACGCTCGGCCCCGAGCTGGACACCGGCGACCGCGCGGTGCTGCTCATCGGCGACAACAACGGCGGCCACACCCACGCCCTCTACGCCCTGCGGCTGCTCCGACCGTGACAGACGGTACGGCAAGCTGGCGGAATTCCTGTAAAGTCCTTACTTTTCACGCGTTCCCAACGTAGGATGTCGTTATGTCCCAGGCGCCGGTCAGTCAGGAAACCACCCGCGGCTTCGAGCCGCCGCGAAACACGCAGTTCAGCGTCTTCCTCAACAATCGTGTGGGGCAGTTGCTTGATCTTGTCCGCATTTTCGACGGCCAGGCCGCCACGCTTGCCGGCTTGAGTGTCGTTGACTCGGCCGACCATGCCGTGGTGCGAATCCTGACTTCCCGCGCGGAACTGGCCCGCCGACTGCTGCTGCGGCGCGGCATGGCGTTCAGCGAGGCCGAGGTGCTCGCCGTCGAGTTGGATCACGACAAGTCGCTCGCTCATCTGTGTCAGAGCCTGCTCGCTGCCGAGGTGAACATCTACTACGCCTACCCGCTGATCGTTCAGCCGCGCGGCTATCCGGTGATCGCGGTCTATACCGACGACCTGCTGCTGTCCGCCCAACTGCTCCGCCGTAAGCTCTTCACCCTGCTGGCCGAGAATGACCTGGGTGACAACCGCTCCCACGGCCCGTCTGGAAACCCCGGTCCTTCCGGAAATCCCGGCAATCCCCCCAACAACCCCCACCCCCCCAGCGACCGCCACTCGTTTCAGTGATAGTGATACAAATCAAGCTCCGCTATCCAAAGAATAAAGCCCAGGCATGGCCATGCCTGGGCTTTAACCGTTAATCTCAACCGTCGATCTCACATCCGCCTCAACCGCATCCGCCCGCGATCAAAACTCGAACACCACGGCTCCGTAATACTTCAAATTGTTATGCCGCGAGCCTGGCAGCGGGTCGGATTCGTACTGGTTTTCTATGCCGAGCTTCACGCTCAGGCCGTCGACTTCGCTGACCAGAACCTGCCACTCCAGTCCGGAGGTGATGCGATATTCGCCCAGGTCTTCGAGGTTGGGGAAGATCGTCAGCGAGCCGGTGAGCCGCTGGTTTTCGGTGATGTTCCACCGCAGCAGCGACGCGCCCAGCAGCGCCTCGGGCGTGAACTTGCGTCCGCCGCGCACTTCGTACGTCGAACCGGCACCGATGCGGGCGACCAGTTCAAGGTCGTCTTCCTTGATCACTTCATAACCCAGACCAGCGTACGCGCCGAAGCGGTGCCGCCAACCGCGGAAGTGGTCGAAATCGTAGTTGCCCTGGGCAAACAGGAACATCGGCGACTCCGGCAGCAGCCAGTCTTTGGTCAGCTCGCTGCGGAACTCGTTCTGCGTGCTCGCGCTGCCGTCTCGGCCGTAGAAATAGCCGGCGTTGATCAGCCAGCGGTGCTCGTCGGTCTCCCTGCGGGCGCGAAACTGGCTGTTGACGCTGTTGGTTCGCGTGTCGCCGTCCGTGCCGGAAAAGCCCAGCGAGATCGAGCCTTCCCAGTTGGCGAAAAAGCCTTCGCCATCGAGGTCGATTTCGACCGGCTCGCCATCGGCCGCGGCCGCGTCGGGGTCGTCCCCGCCCAGTCGAACCAGAGGCAGCACGCCGTCCTCGTCCGTCGTCAGCTTGCGCACTCGGCCGGTGGGCACGACAAACTGCCCAAGCACCTCATGTTCGAAAATCACATGGTTCGACGTGATGTCGATCAGCCGACCCTTGAGCACTTCGCCTGATGTCAGCTCCAACTCATCTGCCACCACCGCGTCGCTTCCGAGCGCAACAGCCACGAACAGACAGCAGACCTTCGCAAACCTTCGCATCGTGTCATTCCTCAGCAAAATAATCAAAAACCCGACAGGGTTATCGGCAATCCCACTATATCTAAATGAAAACCCGCGGTGCGGCGTCCAAGCCTGAGCGACTTAAGTCGCTCAGCCTCCCCCACACCCCACACCCCACACCCCACGCCCCCAAGCCCCAAGCCCCACGCCCACTCCACCCACCCATCGCCCCCCGTTTTACCCCGCCCCCGTACTGCGGTACCTTCTCCCTGACATGCCGACGTGCCGCGGCCTGCGGCCAACAGTCACCTTGACGACCCACCATGCTCAAGCTCGCCACCATCCTCGACAATCCCGGTGAACCGCCCGTCCACACCCGCTACCGCGATCCGCGCGAGTTGAAAAGCCTCGGCTACACCGGCGTGGTCATCTACGAATCCACCGCGCTCTCCGGCGTCGAGTCGGCCGAGGTCGTCACCTCCGGCGAAATGCGCCGATGGACCATCAACCAGATGGATCACATCGCCCGCGCCATCGACGACGCCCACGCCGCCGGCCTGAAGGTCTACCTCTTCTACGATGTGCTCGTGCTGCCTGCCGACGTGGTCAACCGCAACCTCATCGCCCTGACCTGCAAAAACCGCCCGACCACGCTCTGCCCCGCCAGCGAGCAGGCGATCGAGTTGTCCACCGCCGCGTTGCAGAGCACGCTCGCCCGCTGGCCACGCGTCGAAGGCGTTGTGCTCCGCTTCGGCGACACCGACGCCCGCCGACTGCCGCACCTCGTCGGCAACGAAATCTACAGCCCGCATTGCCCGCGCTGCTCCCAGCTCGGCCGGGCCGACCGCGTGGTCAATATCGTCAACCGCTTCCACGACCTCGTCGTCAAGCAGATGGGTAAACAGCTGATCGCTCGCGCGTGGAACGTCCGCCCCAACGGGCTGCATGACTCCGTCGAGCTTGCCCGCCGAGTGATCGACCGCCTGCCCGAGCCCGACGGCGACCGCTTCCTGCTCTCGTTCAAGTTCACGCAGACCGACTTCTGGCGATACCAGAAATGGAACCCCGCCAGCCTCGCCTGCGGCGACCGCCCGATCATCTACGAGTTGCAATGCCAGCGCGAGTTTGAAGGCAAGGGCGGTATCCCCAACTTCCAGGCCTCGCTCTGGCGTGACGGCTATCCCGAAACGCGCGAAGACGACGAGCCCGCCGGCCTTAAAAACGTGGGCGACAAGGTCAACCTCGCCGGCGTGTGGGCGTGGGTGCGCGGCGGCGGCTGGGGCGGGCCGTTCGTCAAGAACGAAACATGGATCGACGCCAACGTCTTCGCAGCCCCGCGACTCGCGGACGACCCGAGCCTGGATGCCGCCGACCTTGCCAGAGCCTGGGTCGAGCAACGGCTGGGCATCACCGACGCCGCCATCACGCAAAGCCTGGTCGACATTCTCGAACACTCGCCGGAGATCGTCCGCCAGGCGTTTTACATCGGCCCGTTCGCCCGCACGAAGACCGACGCGTGGCATCCCAGTGCCGACTGGATTCAGGACGACGTGCTCGACGCGCAGGCCGCCTGGCGAATCGTCCAACGCCTCAGCGATGCGCAGCTCGATGAACTCGTCAGCGAAAAGTCGCGCGTCGTCGAACAACTCGGCGACGACCGCGCCGCGCTGCAACGCCTGGTCAGCGACCGCAATCACGCGACGCTCGAGCCGTTGGTGAACACGCTGACGTATGCCGAGTCGTTCTGCGAAACCTTGCGCGATCTGCTTGCCGGCCTCGTGGCGTATCGCCGCTATCAGAAGAATCACTCACCCGCCGCGGCAACCATCGCTCGGCAGAAGCTGCTCGCAGCGCAGTCGCATTGGAACCACCACACGCAACGCCACGGCTCGATGCCCGGCGTCGCGACCGCGTTCCGCGAAGAACATTTCTGGGAAGTGACGCAGGATGCGCTGGCGGCGCTGAGCGAATCAACCACAACCTGATTTCGTCTCACGTTGGAAGCCCACACCGTGACGGTGTGGGCTTCGTGCCCCTGAACACAACCGCGCTCACCCCTCCAGCGCCGCCATCTGGTCGTCGGGGATTTCGAAGTTGGCGTAGACCTTCTGCACGTCGTCGTGATCTTCCAGCCCGTCGATGAGCGTCAGCAGCTTTTCCGCGTCCCGGCCGGTGACGTTGATGGTGTTGTCCGGCACCATGGTCACATGCGCCGACTCGACGGTCATGCCCGCTGCTTCGAGCGCTTCGCGGACGGCGAGGCAGTCGTTCGGCTCGCTGAGCACCTGCCACGACTCGCCCGCGTCGGCGACGTCTTCCGCGCCGGCCTCGAGCGCGGCTTCCATGACGGCTTCCTCTTCCGTGCCGGGCCCGGTCTTGGTGACGAAGACTTCACCCTTGGGTTGGAAGAGGTAGCTGACGCAGCCGGACGCGCCGAGGTTGCCGCCACATTTTTCGAAGAGCTTGCGGACTTCCGGGGCCGTGCGATTGCGGTTGTCCGTGAGGATGTCGAGCATGACGGCGACGCCGCCGGGGCCATAGCCTTCGTAGACGACGCGTTCGTAGTCGGCACCGCCGGCGGCGCCGCTGCCCTTTTTGATCGCATTTTCGATCGTATCTTTGGGCATGTTGGCCGCCTTCGCCTCGTCGATGGCGTAGCGAAGGGTGAGGTTGGCAGCGGGGTCGGGGCCGCCGGCTTTTGCAGCCACGATGATGGCGCGGGAGCACTTGCTCCACATCTTGCCCTTCTTCGCGTCCTGCCGGGCCTTCTTATGCTTGATGTTCGCCCACTTGCTGTGGCCAGCCATGCGTCGTCTCCGTAGGGGGGTAGACGCGCATTGTAGCCGGTGGCCGAGCCTGAGTCAGGGGCGTCGCCCGCCCCGGCGAACAGGCGGTATCCTGTTGCCCATGCAACGCTACACCGTCCACTACACCGGCCGCGTTCAGGGCGTGGGCTTCCGCTACACCACGGTCAACGTCGCTGAGCCCTTCGCCGTCGCGGGCTACGTGCAGAACCTCGCCGACGGCCGGGTCAAACTCGTCGCCGAGGGCGAGCCTAAAGCGCTCGATGGCCTCCTCGCCGCGGTCGACCAGGCCTTGGGCCGATACATCCGCGAACACCGACTCGAAAAGTCCGACGCGACCGGCGAATTCGACGATTTCACCATCCGGCATTAAAGCCGGAAGGAAACCCCCGCCCCCCATGCCCTTAAGCCCCACCCCCACGCCTCACCCCTCAAGCCCCATTTACCCCCCTCGACTTGGCAAACGGAGGTAGGCCCGCTAACCTTTGGGGCTCATCAGCGGCATTGCCCCAACCGGCGGGCGCGCCCGCTATTGCATCCGAACAAGAGGACGTGATCATGGCCAGCAAAGGCACTGTTACGCAGGTGATCGGCTCGACTTTCGACGCCCAGTTTCCCGAGGCCGACCTGCCCGCTATTTACAACGCCCTTCACATCGACGTGAAAAAGGGCGATCTCGACTTCCGCCTCGTCGGTGAAGTGCAGCAGCACCTCGGCGGCGGCCAGGTCCGAGCCGTCGCGCTCGGCTCGACCGACGGCATGACCCGCGGCATGGATGTCACCGACACCGGTGAGTCCGTCACCGTGCCGGTGGGCGAAGAAGTGCTCGGCCGGGTGTTCAACCTCCTCGGCGAGCCCATCGACAAGGCCGGCCCGGTCAATGCGAAGACCCGTCTTCCCATTCACCGCGAGCCGCCTGAGTTCACCGACCTCAACCCCAAAACCGAAGTGCTCGAAACCGGCATTAAGGTCGTCGACCTGATGTGCCCGTTCGTCCGCGGCGGCAAGATCGGCCTGTTCGGCGGTGCCGGCGTCGGCAAGACCGTCGTCATCCAGGAAATGATCGCCCGTATCGCCCGCGAGCACGGCGGCTACTCCGTCTTCGCCGGCGTGGGTGAGCGTACCCGCGAAGGTAACGACCTCTGGCGCGAAATGGGTGAGGCCGAGTTCACCGACGCCCAAGGCAACAAGGGCCACGTCCTCGACCGCGTCGCGATGGTGTTCGGCCAGATGAACGAGCCCCCGGGCGCCCGCCTCCGTGTGGCGCTGTCCGGCCTGACGATGTGTGAGCAGTTCCGCGATACGTCGGGTAAGGAAACGCTGCTGTTCGTCGACAACATCTTCCGCTTCACGCAGGCGGGTATGGAAGTGTCGGCCCTGCTCGGCCGTATGCCCTCGGCCGCCGGCTACCAGCCGACGCTGTCGACGGAGATGGGTGAGCTTCAGGAGCGGATCAGCTCGACGGACAAGGGTGCGATCACCTCCATCCAGGCCGTCTACGTGCCGGCCGACGACTTGACCGACCCCGCGCCGGCGACGACGTTTGCTCACCTCGACGCGTTCGTCGTGCTCGAGCGAAGTATTTCCGAGAAGGGCATCTTCCCGGCCGTCGACCCGCTGGGCTCGACCAGCCGTGTGCTCGATCCGAACATCGTCGGCGAAGAGCACTACGCGGTCGCCCGCGAGGTGCAGCAGATCCTCCAGCGCTACCGCAGCTTGCAGGACATCATCGCCATCCTCGGTGTTGACGAGCTGAGCGAGGAAGACAAGCTCGTGGTGAACCGTGCTCGTAAGATCGAGCGCTTCCTGTCGCAGCCGTTCTTCGTCGCCGAGGTGTTCACCGGCTTCCCCGGCATCTACACCCCGCTGAGCGAAACGATCGACAGCTTCAAGCGCCTCTGTGCCGGCGAAGCGGACGAGCTTCCCGAAAGTGCTTTCATGTACGTCGGCAACCTCGACGACGCCCGCAAGAAGGCTGAGAAAATGGCTGCCGAGTCGTAAGCCGACCACGACAAACTTGAATTACCTCCGAAGCCCACGACGTGACGTCGTGGGCTTCGGTCGTACAATGGGGTGCGTGGGACTTCAACACGTAGGGGTTTGTTATGACCACCACGCCCGCAATCGTCCGCACGACCGCCCGCAGCGGTAAGCGCCGAGCCGACTGTTTTTTCGGCCTGCATTTCGATCATCACGCGAAACGTGACGACACGATCCTCAACGAACGCGTCAGCGAACAGCAGGTCCGCCGTATCATCGAGTTGACCCGTTGCGACTACATCCAGCACGACTGCAAGGGCCACCCCGGCATCGCCGGCTACCCCGACTCGCAGGCGGGCGTTTCCCCGTCTGGCCTCACCGCCGACGCGCTGGCGATCTATCGCAACGTCACCGCCGAGCTAGGCGTCAACCTCTATGTGCACTTCTCCGGCGTGTGGGACAATCAGGCCGTCGAAGAACACCCGCAGTGGGGCGTCACCCCACCACCCGCCGGCCGCATCAAGGCTACCTCGACGTTCGGCCCCTACGTGCGCGAGCGATTGATCCCGCAGATGCTCGAAGTGATCGACCGCTACCGCGTGGACGGCTTCTGGGTCGACGGCGACTGTTGGGCCACCGAGATCGACCATTGTGACGAAGCGATCCGCCGCTTCCGCGAAGCCACGGGGGAAAGTCAGCCGCCCGCCGGCCCCGGCGAGGCGAACTGGCTGATCTGGCATGCGATTCACCGTGACCAGTTCGCCGCCTACCTCGCCGAGTACGTGCACGCTGTGCATGAGAAAGACCCGGGCTGCGAGGTGTGCAGCAACTGGCTGCACTCGACACACGCGCCCGAGCCGATCAAGGCGCCGGTCGACTT
Organism: Phycisphaerales bacterium AB-hyl4; assembly: GCA_041821185.1. Classification (NCBI taxonomy): domain Bacteria; kingdom Pseudomonadati; phylum Planctomycetota; class Phycisphaerae; order Phycisphaerales; family Phycisphaeraceae; genus Natronomicrosphaera; species Natronomicrosphaera hydrolytica. The sequence goes on from JBGUBD010000007.1 coordinate 23,875, forward strand.
CGTGTCCGGCGACTTCACCCCAAGCAACGCGGTCAACAGCGCCCGCCTGGAAGCGCGATATCTTTCTAACGTCGGCAAGCCGTGGGACCTGATGGCGTGGGCGTTTGTGAACGTGCCCGGCGCGACCGGGCGTGCGTACAAGTCGGCCGAGCAGTTGCAGCAGGAGGCGGCACAGGTGCTCGCGCTCGGCGGCGGCTTTCAGTTCTACTTTCACCCGGATCGGCATGGCGCGTTCAGCGAGGCGCAGCTTGCGTTGATGGAGCGCGTCGCCGCGTTTTGCCATGAGCGCAAGACGACGTGCTGGCAAAGCGAAACCATCGGGCAGGTCGCGCTGCTGCTCGATACGACGAGCTACTACGCGGCGAGCGAGAGCGTGTTTCGGCCATGGAACGGGCAGTACGAAGCGATTAAGGGCGCGCTGCACGCCACGCTCGACGCGGGTCACGCCTGCGACGTGCTCGCGGACCATCAGTTCAACTGGCAGCAGGATCGCTACAAGGTTGTGCTCGTGCCCGAGTGGGCTGACGTGCCCGTGTCGATGGTTGAAGAGCTCACGGCGTACGTCGAGCGTGGCGGCAGCCTGCTGGTGATCGGCGCTGCGGCGGCGGAGCGCTTCGCGCCGCTGCTGAGCAAAGCGGGCATCGAACTCGTCGGCGAAGCTCGTGACGAGTTGGCTTACCTTCAGGTAAACGAAAGTCAGTCGTCGCTCGGCGAAGCGGGGGCCGTGCCGGTGGCAGGGCGGTGGCGTTCGCTGCGTGTGGGCGGGTCTGCGGAAGTGGCGGGCGATCGCACGCCCGGCGTGGTCGAGGGGCTCGATGCTCAGCCTGCTGTGGCGATGGGGCAGATGGGGGCGGGCCGAGTGGCGGTCGTGCCGGGGTCGGTGGGGCTTGCGTATCGCCGAAGCGGGACGCCCTGGCTTCGCGACTGGCTGGATGATGTGCTGTGTCGGCTGTACAAGCCGATCGTCCGCGTCGAGCCCGAGCAGGGGCGGGCGACGGTGGACGTCGTGCTGCGTCGCAAGGCCGGGCGAACGATGGTGCACCTGCTTAACGTGGCCGACATGCCCACCGCAGCCGCCGATCAGCCGGGCGGTCACATCATCGACCGCGTGCGACCCACCGGGCCGTTGAAGGTGCACATCAACCTGAAAGGTCGGCCGCGCGATGTTCGCATCGAACCGCAAGGTACGCTCGCGGCGTCGCATTGGAACGCGAGCGAATCAACGTTGACGGTCAATGTGCCCTCGGTGCATCTGCACATCGCGATCGCGATTGAATGAGTTGCAAGGTCATGCCGCGCGAGCAAGACGCGCGAGCAAAGCCCACGGATGGCCATCCGTGGGCTTTAACCGTTAGTCATTGTTGTCATCGTCGCCGTTTTCATCGTCACCATTGCCATCGCGATCGCGTCGGCCGCCGCGGCGTTCGCGTCGGCGTTCCATGCGCTCGCGGGCTTCCTGCCAGTTGGCTTCGAGTTGCTCGCGCTGCTCTTCGGTAAGGATCTCTTTGACGTCGTGAATCACCTGGCCCGGGTCGGGCGCGTCGAACATCAGTTCGCCCAGCTCGGCCCAGCTTTCACGAAACTGTTCGCGGTCGTCGGCCTTCCGCGCGTTATGCACACGCTGGCGCAGGCCGTGCACGGCCTGGCCATGCTCCTGCCACCAACTCATGCGGCGTTCGCGGGCTTCACGGAGGGTTTCGCGGATCTGCTCATGCTGTTCGTCGTCCAGGTCCAGATCGCGCACCAGCCGACGCAGCGAGCCTTCGTCCATGCCGTGCATGCCCGTCGCTGGGTGTCGCATCTGGATGCCGCTGCGGTCGCGGTCCTGGTTGTTGTCGTTATCGTCCGCGACGGCCGCGCCGCCGCCGATCGTCAGCATGAGCACAGCCAGCCATGCTCCGAGTGTGGTAAATCTTTTCATAAAAATAGCCCTTGTAAAGGCGGTTCCGCCAGGCCGTCGGCCGGGCTCTACAGAGTTTAACGCGAGGCCGGGCTCTCTATTGCAATGCTTGCCCACCTTGGCCCGACGCGGGCGAGCCTCTATCATCCCTTTCAGACGACATACCCCCCCGCAGCCTCAACCTACGATTGGTCATCATGGCGATCAGCAAGCAGGACGTTCAGAATCAGCTCCGCAAGGTACAGGACCCCGAGCTTCATCGCGACCTTGTGTCGCTCAACCGCGTCGCCAACGTCGCCTGGTGCGACGGTGTCGCCAGCGTCAGCGTGCTCTGGTCCGCCTCGGCAGGGGGGACGCAGCAGCAGATCCGCGACGCGATCGAGCAGGCCGTCCGCGAACTCGGCGACGAGGTGAAGCAGGTCAGCGTTGATTTCGTCGGCCAGGAGAAGCCCGCACAGGGGCAGGGGGGCCAGCCCGCCGGCGACGACAGCCCGCAGGCCCAGGCCCGCGCGAGCAACCCGCTGCCGAATGTGAAGCACATTATCGCGGTGGGCGCGGGCAAGGGTGGCGTTGGCAAGTCCACGGTTTCGGTCAACCTGGCTGTGGGCCTGGCCCGCACCGGCGCGAAGGTCGGCCTGCTCGACGGCGATATCTACGGCCCGTCCGTGCCGACCATGCTCGGCCTCGACGACATCAAGCCGCAAGGCTCGGGCAACATGATCTTCCCGTTCCAGGTGCATGGCATTAAGACCATGACCATCGGCAAGCTCGTCGAAGCAGACAAGCCGCTGATCTGGCGTGGCCCGATGGCGCACGGCGCGTTCCGCCAGCTTGCCACGCAGACCGAGTGGGGCGAGCTGGACTACCTCATCATCGACCTGCCGCCGGGCACGGGCGACGTGCCGCTGACGCTTGCGCAGTTGCTGCCGTTGACCGGCGCGGTGGTGGTGTGCACGCCGCAGAAGGTGGCGCAGGATGACGCCAGGCGAGCGGTGAAGATGTTCCAGCAACTCGGCATCCATGTGCTCGGCGTGGTGGAGAACATGAGCTACTTCATCGGCGACGATGGCAAGGAATACGACATCTTCGGCCGCGGCGGGGCGAAGCGGATGGCCGAGCAGTTGGCCGTGCCTTTCCTGGGCATGGTGCCGATCAACATGCGCCTTCGTGAGAATTGTGACACGGGCGACCCCACCGCCAACTTCGTCGGCGACGACAAGCTCGCGGAAGAGTTGACCCACGTCTCGCAGAAGCTCGCCGGCCAGGTGCAGGTGCTCAGCATGTCAGGCGAACTGGACGCGCCGAGCATCAGTGTGCATTGACACCCGACAGGCGGAGAACGGCATGGACGAAGACCTTGATCAGATGACGCGGGAGCAGTTGATCGACGAGGTCAGGAAGCTGCGGCAGGGCATTCGTCAGCATCGTGACAGCAGCGGCCACGAACTTTGCTGGCACCATCCTGCACTTTGGGCGTTGCTGCCGGAGAAGACCGATCCGCTGCCGGTGGTTCCGGACTGGCCGGAGTTTATCCGGGGGTGTATCAAATATCGGCAGTCGCTGGACGAACAGGCGTCAGACGCTCCGCGGACCGATGTGCCCTACGACGAATGAAACGTCTGCATGGCGTCACCGTGTGACCGCTTCGTCGGCAACGGCGCGTTGGGCGATCTGTGTCAGCGCGTCGCAGGCATACTGCACATCTTCAACTGTCAGGTATGGCCCGAAGCTTAGCCGTGTCGTGCCCGCGAGCTCATGTGTGTTGAATGTCTTGTGAGCCAGCGGTGCACAGTGGATGCCCGAGCGGGTGAGGATGCCGAATTCGCTTTCGAGCACATCGGAGAGCGTGCGCGGATCGTCATAGCCAGTTCCGGGGACGACGCGCACCGAGAACACGCCGCAGCGGTCGTTCACGTCCGGCGGGCCGTAGACGGTCAGGCCCGGCAGGTCGGCGAGGCCTGCGACCATCGTGGCGACGAGTTGCTGCTCGTGTTGCCAGAGGTTGTCGATGCCCTGATCGAGGATGTACTGCACCCCTTCGCTGAGGCCGAGGATGCCGATGGCGTTGTGGCTGCCGGGCTCGAAGCGGTCGGGCATGAAGTCGGGTTGCGTATCATCTTCGCTGACCGAGCCGGTGCCGCCTTCGCGGACGGTGTGCATGAGCTTTTCAATGCCGGGCCGGATGTAGAGCATGCCCGTGCCCAGCGGCCCGAGCAGCCCCTTGTGGCCGGGCGCTGCGAGCAGGTCGATGTGGTCGCGTTGGACGTCGAGCGGCATGTGGCCGAGCGTTTGGGCGGCGTCGACGAGGAAGGGGATGTCATGTCGGCGGGCGATCGCGCCAATCTCGGCGACGGGTTGCACCGTGCCGGTGACATTCGAGCCGTGCACGACGGCGATGAGGCAGGTGTCGGGGGTGATCGCCTTTTGAATATCGCCGGGGTCGACCAGGCCGGTGTCGGGGTTGCATTCGACGCGAGTCTGCTGCACGCCGTCGTGTCGGGCCATCATGTTGAACGGGCGCAGGACAGAGTTGTGGTCCATCCAGGTGGTGATGACGTGGGGCGATCGGCCGCTGGCGCGGGCAGCGCGAGTGATGCCGTGGATCGCGAGATTCAGGGCGTCGGTGGTGTTGAGGGTGAAGACGACGTGGTCAGGGTTTTCGCCGTGGATGAGCGTATTGATGCGCTCGCGGCATTGGTGCATCAACTGCCCGGCTTCCTGCGCCTCGGCGTACGCACCCCGGCCGGGGCTGGCGCCGAGCTCGGTGGCGAAGCGGGTCATGGCAGCCAGCACGCCCGGTGGCTTGGGGAAGCTGGTGGCCGCATTGTCCATGTACAGGCGTCGGGGCATTGGGTGTGTCTCGCGCAGGGGCAAGGGGCCATTCTAGCGCGACCAGCAGCAAAGGGGCAACCGGGGGGGATTTGGTGATGTGGTGATTTGGCGATTTGGTGATGTGAAAGGTGCGGCCACCGCTCCCCTCCCTTCCGGAACTTCGCCAGATCGCCAAATCACCAAATTCGCGAATCACGGTAGAATGAACCGATTGGTTACCAATCGCACCCCGTTGCCGTGAAGTTTTCTTATGAAGATCCAGCCCGCCAGTCGCATTGAACGGTTGCCGCCTTACGTGCTCGGCCGCCTGAAGCAGATGATCTACGACCGCCGAAAGGCCGGTGCGGACGTCATCGACCTGAACATGGGCAACCCCACGGACGCCCCGCCGGACGCGGTGGTGGACAAGATCCGCGAGGCCGTGACCGATCCGCGCAACAGCCGGTACTCGGTGAGCAAGGGCGTCTACAACCTCCGTCGAGACATGGCTCTGAAGTACGAGCGCAAGTGGGGTGTTCAGCTCGACCCGGACACCGAGGTGATCGCCACCATCGGCTCGAAAGAGGGCTTCAGCCACATGTGCCTCGCCCTTCTGGGCCCCGGCGACATCGCGGTGGTGGCGGACCCGGCGTTCCAGATTCACACCTACGCCGTGGTGCTCGCCGGCGCGAGCACGGTCAGCGTGCCGCTGGGCAATGACGAGGCCTTCCTCGCCCGCATCGATGACGTGCTGAACCACCTGACGCCGAAGCCCAAGTGCGTCATCCTCAACTACCCGCACAACCCCACGAGCATGACCGTTGAGCCGACCTTCTTCGAAAAGGTCGTCGAGCTTGCCGCTCGGCACGAGGTCATGATCATGCACGACTTCGCCTACGGCGAAACCTGCTTCGACGGCTACCAGGCCCCCAGCTACCTCGCCGCCCCCGGGGCGAAAGGCTTCGGCGTGGAGTTTTCCACGCTGAGCAAGCCTTACAACATGGCGGGCTGGCGGATCGGCTTCTGCTGCGGCAACGCGGACATGCTCGCAGCGCTGGCGACCATCAAAGGCTACTACGACTACGGCATCTTCCAGGCGGTGCAGATCGCCGCCATCATCGCCATGCGCGAGGGTGACGCCCACGTGCAGCGGCAGGCTGAGGTCTACCAGCGCCGCCGCGACGTGCTGGTGCGCGGCGTCGAACGGCTCGGCTGGCAGTGCGACCCCTGCCGGGCGACCATGTTCGTCTGGGCGAAGGTGACGCCCGAGCATCTCGCGCCCTACGGCGGAAGCACGGACGAGTTCTGCCTCGCCATGGTCGATCAGGCCGACGTCGCCATGACCCCCGGCGCCGCCTTCGGCCCCCGCGGAGAAGGCTATGTCCGCATGGCGCTGGTCGAAAACGAGCACCGCATCCGCCAGGCCCTCAAGCAGCTGCAACGCGTGCTCAACCGCCCGGCTCCGACGGTGGTGTGACCGCGAAAACAGGTGTGATTACAAAACGCGTCATTCCTCGCGGAACGCGTTCTGCTGCGCTCGGTGGGGGACCATGCTGGCGCTTCGCCGCTGACGAAATCCTGCGATTCCCAATTCCCACTCATGGCGGGGTAGGATCCTGACCGATGTCCGATAAGGAGTCGGCCCAGATCGCACGGGGCTTATAGTTGTCTCGTCCTGCCGGGCCTCCCTACAATCCCGCGAGTGTCCCAACGACATGAAGAAGATTGAACCGCAACATTTTCTCGATGTGGTCCGCCCGCCGCTGGCGCAGGGTGACGCCGCAGAGCTTGCCCGGGCTGTGCTCGAACGGTGGTCGGCCCGCGATGTGTGCGTGTTGCTGCAATGTCCGCAGCAGGATGTCCGCCGGGTCGCGGCGGTGGTGATCGGGCTCGTGGGCGACGGTTCGTGCATCGGCTGCCTGACCCACGCGCTGCACGACACGGACGAGCAGGTCAATCAGATGGCGGAGCATGGCCTGTGGTCGATCTGGTTCCGCGCCAGCCAGCCCGCCGCCGCCCAGCCGTTCCACGAAGGCGTCGCGCTGCTTTCGATGGAATGCCAGGACGATGCGATTCGCAAGTTCACCCAGGCCATCGACGCCGACCCCGACTTCGCCGAGGCGTACAACCAGCGGAGCATCGCCCACTTTCTCGCCGGCCGCTGGCAGGCCGCGCTCGACGACGGCCACGAAACCATCGCCCGCATGCCGATCCATTTCGGCGCGATTGCCGGCATGGGCCACTGCCACGCTCACCGAAACGAACTCGACCACGCTTTGGCCTGCTACCGCCGTGCCCTGGCGATCAACCCCCGCATGCCCGCGATCGCCCGAGCCGTCGAACGCCTCGAACACAAACTGCATGGCGTTCCTGTTCCCGCGCCGAAACCGTCTCATCGCGGCGCGCAGCAGTAGCGCCCATCGGCAACCATAAAGCCCACGGATTCAATCCGTGGGCTTCCGCCCCGCGCCTCCACCCACCTACAAAAAAAGCCCAACCCACCCACAAAAAAACCCACGGCCGAGTCGACCGTGGGTTTTCTGTTTTTACACGTTCTTGAAACTCAGGCCGCCTGGCTCTTGCCCTGACGTCGCCGTCGGCCGACGGTGCGCTGGTCTTCGCCCATGCGACGGTCCGGGTTCTCCGCCATCGTCTGCACCAGTTCGCCGGGGTCGTTGGCCCAGAGGTCTGCGCCGATTTCCTCAGCGAGCCCTTCGGCCCGGTTGAACACGCCGCCGCCGACGATGATCTGCAGGTCCGGGCAGACGCCCAGTTCGTGCAGCCGATCGATCAACAGCCGGGTGTAAGGCACGGTCTGCGGCACGGCGCCGAAGATCACCAGCTTGTTCGCTTTCATTTGGCCGAGCTGTTCGACCAGTTCATCGTTGGCAATGCCGCCGCCGGCGTAGAAGACGGTGTAGCCGTCGGCTTCGAGAAGGTCGGCCGCCATCTGCGCCGCGAGCTCTTCGGCCTGCTCCGCGCCGCAGGCGACCAGCACTGTGCAGTCACGCGACTGGCCCGACTCCAGACGCATCTGCATCTGGTCGACAAGCTGCCGCAGCAATCGCGTGGCGAACTGGTAAGCCAGGTCGCTGAGCTGATCGTTGCGATGCAGGTTCTGCACGTGTTCCAGCGTTGGCCAGAACAGATGCGTGAGGATCTGCGACGCCTGGATGTCGGCATCCAAGGCTTCGTTGACGACGCTGCGCGCCGCGTCACGATCGCCGCTGATCAGGGCATTGAAGAACTGTTCGTGAATTACATTGCGTCGACTCGCCATGCGTACTCTCCATACAGACGGCTTGCAGCAAGCCAGTTTCACGGGCAGACGACCTTGTCGTCCCGGTGGCCAATGGCCGGTTTGCGATGTGGCTGAGTCGTCCTGACTCGGCCGGGCGTGCCCCCCTCAAGGGCCCGCTGCGATTGCGACCTTTGTTTCATCGGGTAGGGGACGGTATATCTTGACCAATCGGTATAAACATCGCAGTTTTCCAAGACGCGGCGGGCTGCCCCATAGCTTAAACAATTTCAACGCATAGGTTTGGGTGTTTTGCAGAAAAGTCCGATAAACCTACTTTGTCAAGTCTGCCTTTTCAACCCGACTTGCCGAACGGCCAGGCAGGGCGGTGATTCAGACGTTACCGCGCTGCTTTCAGGAACGTGAAGCCGACGATATCCAGCCATGGGAATCCAGCGATCCGAAAAAATTTTGCATTCGCGCGGTATCTCTGCATCAGTCGTGCCGTCTGGTTCGTCTATGCTTTAAGTTGACACGATGCCGGGCCGCCGGTCATCATCCACACGCACTGACAAGAAAACGCAATCCGATGATCCAGATGAGCCACATCATGAAACACACGAAAATCACGCAATGGCTTGCCGCCATGCTGCTCGCCCTGTCGCTGATGGTCACCCCCGGCTGCCAGGTGAACCCCGCCACCGGGCAGTCGCAGTTCAACGTCCTCAGCGAACGCGAGGAAATCGAGATCGGCGAACAGTACAGCCCCGAGTTCCTCGAAGAGTTCGGCGGCCCCATCCCCAACGAACGCATCCAAAGCTACGTCCGCGAGATCGGCATGGAAATGGCCGCCATCAGCGAACGGCCCGACCTGCCCTGGGAGTTTCACACGCTCGACTCCGGCGTCATCAACGCGTTCGCGCTGCCCGGTGGCAAGGTCTTCATCAGCCGCGGCCTCATGGTCGAGTTTGAAAACGAAGCCCAGCTCGCTGCCGTCATCGGCCATGAGATCGGCCACGTCACCGCGCAGCACATCGGCCAGCAGATGAGCCGAGCCGCCGCGACGCAGGCCGGCCTGGGCATCCTCGGTGTCGCCGTCGCCGGCACGGACTGGGGCCCGCTGTTGGGCGTCGGTGCGGAGTTGGGGTCGGGCGTTTATCTGCTGAGCTTCGGCCGGGAGCAGGAAAACGAAGCCGACGAACTGGGCATGCGCTACATGAGCCGCGTCGGTTACAACCCCGCCGCTGCGCTCAAGGTGATGGAAGTGCTCCGTGCCGCGGGCGGGGGTGGCGGTATTGAATGGCTGTCCACTCACCCGGCGCCCGATACGCGCGTCAGCCGTGTGCAGCGTGTTCTCGATCGTGACTATCCGGACCATGACGACGCCGACGAGTACCGCCTCGGCCGAGACAGCTACCGCGAAAATGTCCTCGAGGAGTTGCGCAAGATGCCTGCCCCGACCCACGGGGCATCGCAGCAGGGCAGCCTCGGCCCGATCATGCGGCACGCTCACGCGGGGTGCGCGGCCTGCGTCCACTGAAATAGTCGATCGACCGTCATAATCGCCCCCCCCCCGTCGTTGCAGTTCCGCAAAGCCCAGGCATGGCCATGCCTGGGCTTTATGCGTTAACGGCCCCTTGCACCATCAACACGCTTGTAAGACTTGCATGGGCCCGCAGCGCCATCTTCCGGAAAACCTGCGGCCGATGGTCATTTCATAAAAGCTATCACTGCGGCATCTTAAACACAGGCACGTCACCCCGGCGGTACATAGCCACGGCGAACGACGGTGGCGGTATGGCCTTTGCTTCATCGCAGCGCGACAAGGACGAGTATTCGTCGGGCCGTAGCGAGGAGGAAAGTGCAGTGGCGTCCGGTCGGCCAGGTGTGTGCGATAGAAGACTCAACGTTGGCCGAGCACGCGCGACTGACATCGAGGCCGGGGCTCTGGAAGCGGGGCTGGGCTTGCGATGGGCCGTGGTGGACCCCTGATCATCTCCCGTGATGCGTTGGCGGCGCGGCGGTTGGCCGAGCCGAGCAGACGCACCTGACGATGCACGCGACGTCCGCGCGAAGCAATGGTGGAATCGCTGCGCCACATCCTGGGGCGCAGGCGACGGGGGCGGAGCCTCGCCGTGGCTCGCGGACGGCCGCAGTCGAGCACGCTTCCCCTGATCGCGTGAAACGTGTTCAGTCAGGTCCATTCACCGCAGGAATCGATCAAGCGAGGTGGGTAATCCAGCGAAGTTCGGCCGATTGCGATCTTTTTTCCGATTTTTCCGGTTTCGGCCACAACTGCCTCAAGGATGCAGCCGATATCGGACGCGGAGACCTTCGGGGAGAAGTAACTGGCATGGAGCCCCGAAGAATTTGCAGCGACGTACGGATGTGTCCTTCTCGTGTTCTGTTCACCCTCATCGCCGGAGCATTGTTAGCCGCTTTGCCCGGCCACGCGGCGGCCAGCCCAGCGCTGACCGCCACCACGCTGTCCGCTTTCCAGCAGACCGGCGAAGCCGCTTCGCTCGGCATGGTCTCGTTTGATGCCAATGCTCCGGACACCCACACCCAGCAGTCCGGCCAGGCCATCAACTTCAATGTCGACGCCCGCGCGGGCAATCAGCTCGACGTGGTCGTCATCGCATGGTCCGAAGAGCAGTCGGCGGTCGTTAACGCCTTCGCTCATACCCTCACGGGCGAACCGTGGCGGATCGCCTCGACCCAGCTGGACAACCTCCCGCTCGGCCGAAGCAACCTCCAGTTGATGCTGCGCAGCAACGGCCGGGTCGTCGACCGCGCGTTCCATTGGGTCGACGTTCAGCCGGCCCCCCAGCGGCCCGCAAGCATCAGCTTCAACAACGCCCCCGCTACATGGCAGAAGGAAGTCGATGGCGAGGTCGCCCTCAACGTCGAAGGCAACCTGCCCGACGGCGCGGACATGCTCGTGCTCGCCTGGTCTGACGAGCAGAGCAGCATGGTCGACGCCTTCGCCCACACCCTCACCGGGGAGCCCTGGCGGATCACGCAGTCGCAGCTTAACCAGTTGCCCGAAGGCCGAAACAACATCCAACTGCTGCTTCGCCTGCCCGGCCAGGACAACGTTCGCGCCAACCACTGGATCGACGTCGAGGCCGCACCCGCACCAGACCCCGGCAACGGCGGCGGCATCCAGCCCGGTTTGACCGTCAGCTTCAACAATGCGCCCGGCAGCTACACCGTCGGCTCGGGTCAGAACATCAATCTCGCGCTCTCCGGCGATATGCCTGAAGGCGGCGACATCATGGCCCTCGCCTGGTCCGATGAGCAGGGCGGTATGGTCGACGCTTTCGCACACGCCATCGGCAGTGGACCTTGGCAGATCAGCAGCACTCAGCTCGATCAACTGCCCGACGGCCGTGTCAACCTCCAAATGCGACTCCGCGTTCCCAACGCTGAAGTTCAGCAGACCAGCCACTGGATCAACGTCTCCCGCCCCGGCAACGGCGATGACGACAACGGCAATGGGGGTGACCCCGGCGACGACGATGACAACGGGAACGGCGGCGATCCCGGCAACGGTGACGATGACAATGGCGACGGCGACGACAATGGCAATGGCGACGACAACGGGGATGACGACAACGGCAACGGTGATGACAACGGCGACGGCCCCGGCGACCTCGACCCGCCCGACCCCAACTTCATCGACCGCTCCAGCAACGGCTGGACCGACTTCCGCGCACCCAGCGGCGCCCGCGTCATCTACGTTTCCAACTCGCAGGGCAATGACAACAACGACGGCCTGGCCGAAAACCGGCCCGTCCGATCGCTGAACAGGGCCTACAGCCTGCTGCGCAACGGCCAGCCCGACCAGATGCTCCTGCGACGAGGCGACCGCTGGTCGGAAACCTTCCCGCGATGGGAAAAGTCCGGCCAGTCTCGCAACGCCCGCATGGTCATCGGCACCTATGGCGAAGGTAACCGCCCCATCGTCGGACACGGCGGCGGCAGCGGCAACACCTTCGTCCACCGTGGCGTTCGTCGACACATCGCCATCGTCGGCATCGAGTTCGACGGCCGCGGACGAAACAACAACCTCCGACTCATCGGTGAGTTCCACGACCTGCACATCGAAGACTGCTACCTCCACGGTGCGCAGGACAACATCAACGCTCACCAGTTCAACAGTGGTCGGCCGTCGGGCTTCACCATCCGCCGATCCATCATCGCCGAGTCGCGACCCAGCGGCGGAAGCCACTCGCAGGGAATCTACCTCGGCTACATGGACAACATCACGATCGAAGACAACATCTTCGACCGTAACGGACTCGGCGGCGGCGCGCGAGCCACGATCTTCAACCACAACGTTTACACCTACGAGTGCAACGACGTCACCATCCGCAACAACATCTTTTCACATGCATCGAGCTTCGGCCTGAAGCTCAGCTCCAACACCACCGGCGGCTCGCGGCGCGTGCTCGTCGAAGATAACCTCTTCTTCGGCAGCCCCAACGGCATGTCGGCCGGCTACTCCGGCGGCGCAGGCTACGGCTCGCCGCACAACTTCCAGGATCTCACCATCCGCCGAAACCTCTTCACACGCATCGGCGGCGCAATCAACGTTGGCGGCAACCCCACCAACCAGTCGTTCGCCGTGTATGTGTCGAGCATCAATCGCGGCCAGGTCGATCAGAACTGGTTCGTCCACAAACCGTTCGAAGCCGGGCACAGCCCGATCCAGTTCTACGATGACAAGCCCAACCGCGATGTGATGGTGCAGCGGAACGTGATCTTCAACTGGTACTGGAACGAAGCCCGACACCCCGCGATCCGACTCGGCCCGAGCGTGCAGTCGCGGTGGAACGAGGTCAAGCTCCCGGCCAATCGATACGTCGACGCCAGCCGCGAGGTTTCGACCTACCACGGCTGGATCGGACGTCAGGCCACCATGAACGCTTTCGTCACCGAAGCACGCAAGCAAGGCCGTAACTTCTGGCGTCCCGCGTACGAAGCCAAGTCCGTCATCGCCTACATTCGTGAAGGCTATACGCAACTGGCCAACTACGACTGATTCGCCATGCCTGCTCCCCCGATTTCACGGGAGCACGGCGACAATCAATGGTTTCGATCCCCCCGGTTCCCGCGCGGAGCCGGGGGAGGGAACCGGCCGACACCATGCACGGCATCCATGGTGAACACGACGCCCGTCGGCCAGGTTCTCTCCCCCAGCTCCCCGCAGTCAACAATCCGAATTGCAAAATAATCACCCATGGACGCCTCCAACCCGCCTCACCCCGGCGGCGCGATCCCCGCGCCCACGCCCGGCCTCAAGGCCCGGGCACTCATCGGCGGCGGGTGGGTGACCGCCGAGTACGCACTCGGACAAGTGCTCCGCTTCGGCGGAAACCTCGTCCTCGCATACCTGCTCGTGCCCGAAGCGTTTGGACTTATGGCCCTGGTCAACGTCTTCCTCCAGGGCTTGCAGATGTTCTCCGACGTCGGCCTCGCGCCGAGCATCATCCGAAGCAAACGCGGCGAAGACCCCACATTCCTCAACACCGCATGGACCATTCAGATCATTCGAGGCTTCGTGCTCTGGGCGGCCGCGCTCGCTCTGGCCGTGCCCGTGTCGTGGCTGTGGGGCTACGAGCTGCGATACCTCCTGCCCGTGGCCGGCATCACCGCCATCACCATGGGCCTCGGCTCGACGAGCATTTATGTACTCAACCGTCAGCTGAAGATGCAGGCGCTCGCCAAGCTCCGCCTCGCTGCTCAGGCCGTGGGCGTCGTCGTCATGGTCGCATGGGCGCTCGTTCACCCCAGTGTCTGGGCCATGATCGCCGGCGCGATCGCTTCGCAACTCGTCCGCTGCGTCGGCAGTTACGCTTTGCCCACCGCGACGCGACACCGCCTCGCCTTCGACCGCGCCGCCTTCACCGAGCTGTTTCGGTTCGGCCGATGGATCTTCCTCGGCACGCTCATCGCCTTCCTCGCGAAGCAGATCGACAAGCTGCTGCTCGGCGCGCTGTTCGCCCCGGCAGTGCTCGGCGTGTTCTGGATCGCTGTGCAGATCAGCGAAGTCGCGCCGCTGCTCGCCACACGCCTCGGCCAATCCGTCGGCTTCCCCGCGCTCGCCGAGTTGTACCGCCGCGACGCCGACCGCTTTTTCAGCCGACTACGACACGTTCGCGCGATGCTCATCTTCCCCGCCGTCGTCGGCCAACTGCTGCTGCTGGTCGTCGGGCCCGCCGTGGCTGTCTGGCTCTATCCGCCTGCCTACAGCGACGTGGGCTGGATCCTCCGACTCATGATCGTCGCCACGCTCGCCAAGCTCGTCACCCAAACTTACATGCACGCCTTCCTCGCGCTCGGCGACAGCTTTCGACACATGCTCTTCGTCGCGACAAGGCTCGTGCTCACCGTGGCCGCAGCGCTGCTCGGCTACTACTACGCCGACCCGCTCGGTATGCCCGCCGAAGTCGGGTTCATCGTCGGCCTCGCGATCGCTCCCTGGCTGCACTACCCCATCGTCGCCTGCCTTGCCATCGGCAAGCGATGCTGGCAGCCTGCCGTCGACCTGCCCGTACTCACTGTCTGTGCTGCGTTGTCGATCATCATGCTCCTGCATGACTTCGCCCTGATCTGAGTTCCGGCGCGCCACCCCGAAAGCCCACGCCCGCCGGGGCGTGGCGCCCATACCCCAAAACCCATGGCCCCCCTCATCCCCCTCGCCCTCTACGGCTGGCCCCTGGTCGCCATCGCGCTGTTCGCATGGCTACCCCTGCGCACCGCCATCCTCGCCACCTTCCTCGGCGGGTGGATGTTCCTCCCCATGGAAACCTTCTACTTCGAAGGCATTCCCAACTACGACAAGTCCGTCGCCATCATCGTCGGCATCCTCGCCGGCCTCGCCCTCCACGGCGAGATCGGTCGGCTCACCGAGGTCCGCCCACACTGGTTCGACCTGCCCATGGCTGTGTGGATCGTCCTCCCGTTCTTCTCCGCTGTCTCCGTCGGCCTCGGTGTCTACGATGGGCTTTCCGGCATCTTGACAAACTTCCTGGTCTGGGGCATGCCTTACTGGATCGGTCGAGCCTTCTTCAGCGACCCTGCCGACATCCGACTGCTCGCGACCGCCATCGTCGTCGCGGGCCTCGTCTATGTTCCGTTCTGCCTCTACGAAAGCCGCTTCAGCCCGCAGCTTCACAACATCGTCTACGGCTACCACCAGCACGACTTCCGACAAACGCTCCGCTACGGCGGCTACCGACCCATGGTCTTCATGACCCACGGCCTCATGGTCGCCATGTTCATGGCCACCGCCACACTCATGGCCGTCGCCCTCTGGTACAGCGGCGCAAGGCAACGCCTGCTCAACATGCCCATGGCCGGTGTCGTCGTCATCCTCCTCATCACCACCATCCTCTCACGCTCCACCGGCGCGCTCTTGCTCATGGCCCTCGGCGGCGCCGCCATCCTCGCCGCGGACCACTGGCGAAAAGCCTTCCCTCTCACCATGCTCGCCATGGTCGCGCCCGTCTACGTCTTCTCAAGGCTTGGTCAGACCAACCTCGCCGAGCGCATGGTCCAGGCCGCCGAAACCATCTTCGGCCCGCAACGCGCCGCCTCGCTCTACTACCGCATTTACAACGAAGAAGCACTCATGCAACGCGCCTTCGAAGCGCCCATCTTCGGCTGGCGCGGCTGGAACCTCGCAAGACAAATCCACCCCGGCATGGAGCCCCACGAAATGCCCGTCGCAGAGAGCATGTGGATCCTCGCCTTCGGACAAAACGGCCTCGTCGGCCTCGCCGCGTTCATCACACTCATGATCCTCGCCCCCATCGTTCTCTTCCGACGGCTACCCAAACCTTTGCTTAGACATCCCACCGGCGCCGTCGTCGCCTGCATGGGCCTGGGCGCAATCCTCTACTCCATCGACGGGATGTTCAACGCCATGCTCAACCCCATGTTCATGCTCATGCTCGGCACGGTTACCGGCCTGCTCGCCGCCGCCCCCGTCCGCCGCATCGCACCGCCGCCACGCAAAGACCACGCCCCGCCCATCGTCGCCCCCCGCGCCGCCATCCCCCAGCCACCCGGCCCGCGCCCCTTACGCATCCTCTACGCCACCGGCCCCGGCGACCTCATCCCAACTTACCGACACTGGCGGCACGGCAACGACGACCCCTCCCAGATGAACGTCGCCTACACCCACCAGTTTCACGACATGTGCAGCCGACTCAACGCGAGCGCCTGGCTCATCAGCCCCCGCGAACCCAAACGCACCCTCGACGACGGCGACGTCCGCATCGACTACCGGCCCATCCCGTTGTTCAACCGCGCCGGCCCGCTGCACCACCTCGGCCTGTTCTGGTACAGCCTCCGACTCGTCGCCTCTGCCCGCCGATACCGCGCCGACCTCGTCGTCTCCACACGCTACGCCCATTGGTTCGTGCTCAGCATCCTCCCCGCGCTCGGCATCGCCGTCGTCCCCTCGCTGCACGGCAAGCTATGGGCGACTCATCGCACGCCGGGCATCATTCAACGCACCGTGCTCGCCCTGAGCAAGCGCTTCTTCGCCCACCACTGCCAGGCCATCATGGTCGCCTCCGATGACATCGCTCAGCAGGTCCGCCTGCTCACCACCGGCCCCGCGCGACCCATCCGCCGTTTCAGCCCGCTATACCGTCGCGCCGCCTTCGCCAACCTCGCCCCGCCCGACTTCGCCAGTCGACCGTTTCGCGTGCTCTACGCCGGACGCATCGAAACCACCAAAGGCGTCGACGACCTGCTCACCCTCGCCCGCCAGTGGCGCGCCGCCGGCCGCGACGACATCCGCATCGACCTCTGCGGCGACGGCTCACACCTCGCCGCGCTCCAGCAACAGGCGACCGCCCTCAACCTCGACGACCGCTTCAAATGCCACGGCCACTGCAACCGCAACGAAATGCAACACATGCTCGCCGCCGCCCACATTGTCGTCGTGCCCACCCGCGCCAGTCTCCACGAAGGCTTCAACCAGGTCGTCGTCGAAGCTGTCATGGCCGGCCGACCCGTCGTCAGTTCGCGCGTCTGCCCCGCCACCGCCGAGGTTCCCGAAGCCGTCTGGCTCGTCGAGCCCGACGCCGTCGACCAGTATCGCCACGCCATTGAAACCCTCGCCGACGACGAAGCGACTTTTAACCGCTACCGCGCCGGCACGCGCGCCGCCGCCGACCGTTACTTCGACGGCCGATACAGCTGGGGCGTCGTCCTCGAAACAATCGTTCGCGAAACCTTCGCCCAAAAAACCACCACAACTTTCATCCCCCCCAGCCCCACCCCGACCCCATTAAAGCCCACGGATGTAACGCAGTGAATCCGTGGGATACCCAAATTCGAAACCACAAACCAAAAACCACAAACCAACCCACCCCCCATGCCCACGCCCCCCTACATCCTCATCCTCGGCCACGGTCGATCGGGCACCAACTGGCTGCTCAGCCTGCTCGATCACAGCCCACGCACCCACTGCCGCAACGAGCCCAACGAGCTCGGCGGCGAACCCTGGCAGCGCCTCCCATCACCCTGGGTCTGTCAGCCGCTCGACCACGACGCCGTCGCGCCGCATTGGGATGCCGCCGTCGCCTGGTCCGCCGCCCGCGTCGGCCAGCGCGATCACCGCCTGCCCGATACCAAAGCCCACGTCCATCAATGGGCACGCCCGCTCGGCCTCGACCGCATGATGAAAGGCCCGAAGCTCCGCCGCGCCGTCAGCGTTGCACAACCCACGCTCGCCGAACCGGAATGGCAGCCGCCGCGCTGGTGGGCCCGCCCCGACGCGCTCACCGCTGCCGTGCCCGTACTCAAGCTCAACCAAGTGCCCGCATGGGCGTGCTGGTCGCTTGCGCATCGCCCTGACGCGATGCACGTGCACATCGTCCGCCACCCCGGCGGCTTCCTCAATTCCTACCGCAACCGTTGGCTCGCCCACCACGACCGCGACACGGTCACTCGCCTCAACCGCGACCGCCTTCACCAGATCGCCGCCGTCGACGACACATGGGCCACCCGCTTCGATGACATCCACACCCTCACCGCCGAGGCCGCCGAGCTCTGGTTCTGGCGCTACGCCGCCGAGATGATCCACCGCCTCGGCGAATCGCGCCCCAACTACCATCTGCTCATCTACGAACACCTCGCCGCCGACCCCGTCACCCAGACCCGCCGCCTTTACGACGCCTGTCGCCTCGACTTCACCCCCGCCATCGAGCGTGCCGTTCAGCCCACCGCCTCTCCCGCCATCGCCCGCGCCTGGCGCAACAAACTCACCGCCGAAGATCAACACCTCATCGACACCATCCTCACCGACTCCCCCCTCAACACCTTCTGGCCCCCGCAATAAAGCCCACGGATATAGCGCAGTGAATCCGTGGGACGCCCCCAACTCGAAACCCAAAACTCGAAACTCGAAACTTAAAACGCCCCCCCCATGCTCCCCACCCCGCCCCAGCCCGACCTGCTCATCGTCATCGTCAACTACCGCACACCCGCGATGACGATCGACTGCCTGCACGCACTCCTCCCCGAGTTGCAGTCGATGCCCGAAAACGCGCGCGTCGTCGTCGTTGACAACGGCTCTGCCGACGGCTCTGCCGACGCGATTCACCGCGCCATCATCGACCATCATTGGCAACCCACATGCGAGCTGCTCCCGCTCGACCACAACCTCGGCTTCGCCGGCGGTAACAATCGCGGCATCGCTTGTTACCCCGACGCCCGCTACGTCCTCCTGCTCAACAGCGACACCCTCATGCATCCCGGCACGCTTCGCCACTGTCTCGATCTGATGCACGCCCGCACCGACATCGGCGCGCTCGCCTGCCGTCTTCTCTCGGCCGACGGCTCGCCGCAGACCATGGCCCGCCGCTTCCCCACGCCGCTTCGCCACACGCTCGTCGCCCTCGGCCTCCCCTGGTGGCTGCCGCGCTGGTTCGCCCACTTCGACCCCGAGTACATCAGCACCGACCATCACCACCACCCGCGCGAGGTCGACTGGCTCGGCGGCGCGTTTCTCCTGCTCCGCGGCGAAGCCCTCCAAGCCGTCGGCCAACTCGACGAAGACTTTTTCTTCTACGGCGAAGACATCGAACTCTGCCACCGACTCCACCGCCATCACTACACCCGCTACTACGACCCGCGCGTCACCATCACGCACTTCGGCGGCGCATCAGCCGACGAAAACCACCACCACGCCCCACGTCAGAACCCCGCCTACTGGCACGCCCGCTACCTCGTCCAGCGCAAATGCTTCGGCCGACTCGCCGCCGCCTGGCTCCGCATCCTCGACCTGCTCTCACTCTCACTCCGACTCATCGTCATGCGCGCCCGCGGACTCGCCCGATCCCAGCGCTACCAACGCGACGCCGCCGCCTGGCGTCTCCTCCGCAAACCGCTGTCCACCTGACGCATCACTTGCCCCAATCCCACGTCGCCACGCCCGGGCCGCTTCCCAACCAGAAACGAGAAACCAGAAACCAGCAACCCTCATGCCTCCCAACACCACGACCACTGCCGCGCCCCTCCGCATCGCCCTCGTCCTCCCCGGTCTGCACCGCGTTCGCCGCGGCGCGGAAACCGCCTTCGAAGCCGTCGGCCGCGAGCTCGCCAACCTACCCGATTTCAACGTCACACTCATCGGTTCCGGCCCGCCACGACCCGACGAACCCTACCGCTATCGTCGCGTTCCCTGCATCACCCGTGAACGCTTCCACCACTACCCAAACCTGCCCATGCTCCGAAGCGAGTACTGCTACGAAGAACTCTCCTTCACCCCAGGCCTCTTCCACGCCTATCGGCCGCGCGACTACGACCTCACCATGACCTGCAGCTACCCCTACACCAATTGGCTGCTCCGCCGACCTGCTCGCCGACGACCCGCCCACATCTACGTCACGCAAAACGGCGACTGGCCCGCGCAAGAGTTCCGCCGCGAGTACCGCTTCTTTCACTGCGACGGCCTCGTCTGCACCAACCCCGACTACTACTACCGCAACCGCGACCTTTGGCCCGCCACGCTCATCCCCAATGGTGTTGACCCACGCACCTTCGCGCCTGGCAAAGCCGACCGCGCTGCCTTCGGCCTGCCCGTCGACCAGCCGGTCGCCCTCATGGTCAGCGCCATGATCCGCACCAAGCGTGTGCTCGAAGGCGTGCAAGCCGTCAGTCGCGTGCCCAACCTCCATCTCGCCATCGCAGGCGACGGCCCCGAGCGTGGCGAGATCGAGCGCTTCGCCTGCCTCAATCACATGTGCAACCGCCTTCACCTTTTCGACCTCCCGCGCGAGCGCATGCCCGACCTCTACCGTTGTGCCGACGTCTTCCTCCACATGAGTCAGACCGAGCCCTCCGCCAACGCCTACATCGAAGCGCTCGCCACCGGCCTGCCCATCGTCACCCACGACCGCGACGTCACCCGCTGGACCCTCGAGTCCCAAGCCCACTACGTCGACACCAACGACCTCGCCGAAGTCGCCCGCGCCTTGCAACACGCCACCGAGAAGCACGCCCCCCGCGCCGCCGCCGCCCGCCGCGCCCTTGCCGAGCGACGCTTCACCTGGCCCGCCATCGCCCGCGCCTACGCCGACTTCTTCCACGAAGTCCACCAAAACCACACCCACCCAACCTGAAACGCAAACTCGAAACTCGAAACCAGGAACTCGAAACTCGAAACTCGCCCATGCCCCCCAACCCCATCCAATCCGTCGGCGCCGTCGCCATCGGCCGCAACGAGGCCCCACGCCTCCAACGCTGCCTCGCCTCAATCGTCGGCCGCGTCGCCCGCGTCGTCTACGTCGACTCCGGCTCAACCGACAACAGTGTCGTCCTCGCTCGACGCCTCGGCGCTCACGTCGTCGAACTCGACACCAGCCAGCCCTTCACCGCCGCCCGCGCCCGCAACGTCGGCATCGAAGCACTTACCCACCTCGAACCCGGTCTCCGATACGTCCAGGTTGTCGACGGCGACTGCGAACTCGTTCCCGGTTGGCTCGAACTCGCCACCCGCCGCCTCGACACCAAGCCACGTGTCGCCGTCGTCTGCGGCCGACGACGCGAACGATACCCCGATGCCACCGTCTTCAACCGACTCATGGATATGGAATGGAACACCCCCGTCGGCGAAGCCCACGCCTGCGGCGGCGACGCCATGCTCCGACTCGACGCCTTTCATCAAGCAAACGGCTACAACCCCACACTCATCTGCGGCGAAGAGCCCGAACTCTGCACCCGCCTCCGACAACTCGGACACCGCATCGAACGACTCGACCACGACATGACCCGGCACGACGCCAACATCACCCGCTTCCGACAATGGTGGCAACGCACCACTCGCTCCGGCTGGGCCTTCGCGCAAGCCGCACACCTGCACAGCCGAACCAACCCGCAAGCCCTTCGCCGCAGCCGTAGCATCTACCTCTATGGTCTTGTCATTCCCATTATCATCACAATACTGATCCACCCTACGCGCGGCCTTAGCCTGCTCGCGCTGCTCGTCTACCCGCTGCTGATCGCCCGCGTCTATCGCCACCGTCGACGCGACCGCCACGACCCGCCCGCGCACGCCATGCTCTACGCCGCCTTCTGCACGCTCGGCAAAATCCCCGAAGCCTTGGGCCAACTCCGCTACACCCAACACAAGCGCCGCGGCGGCCAGGCCACGCTCATCGAATACAAGCACCCCGCCCTCAACAGAACCGGAGCCATCCCATGAAAGCCGCACTCATCGGCGCCGGCACGATCTGCGAGCAGCACCTGCTCGGCCTGAACCGCCTGCACGACGTCCAGCCCGTCGCTGTCTGCGATCTCTCACCCGTCATGGCCCGCGACACTGCCGAACGCTTCAACGTCCAACACGCCTTCACCAATCACCGCGACATGCTCAACCGCACCATGCCCGATGTCGTCCACGTCCTTACCCCGCCTGCCAGCCACGCGGCCATTGTCCGCGATGCGATCGACGCCGGCGCGCACGTCATCGTCGAAAAGCCCGTCGCCCCGACGTACGACGTCTTCCGCGAGCTTTACGACCACGCCCGCCGACACGATCGCTGCCTTGTCGAAGATCACAACTATCGCTTCAACGAGCCGGTCCGCCGACTGGTCGCCCTCATCGACGAAGGACAGCTAGGCCATGTCCGCGAAGTCGAGCTTCGCCTCACCCTCGCTATCCGCAGCCCTGACCATCGCTACGCCGACCGCAACCTGCCACACGCCTCGCATCAGTTGCCCGCCGGCATCCTGCACGAATTCCTCACCCACCTCTGCTACCTGCTCGTGCACCTGCTGCGCGTCGAGCCCGACGCTGTCCGCTTCGATCACGTGAAAGCCATCTGGTCCAACCGCGGCCGCGACGCACCGTTCCGCTACGACGACCTCGACGCCATCGTCAGCCTCGGCCAAGCCCACGGCCGAATCCGCTTCACCTGCCACACCGCCCCCGACGCATTCGCCCTCACCGTCCACGGCACACAAGGCTTCGCCGAGGCCGACCTGTTCAACCCCTACGTCCGACTCGTCCGCCCGCGAGCAGGGGGCAGACACCTCTCCCCCGTCGTCAACGCCGTAGCAGGGGGGTGGTCCCTTCTCCACGCCGGCCCCCGCCACCTCGCCGGCAAAGTGCTCGGCCGCTGGTCCGCCTACGAAGGCCTTCACCGTTTCATCGAACAGACCTACCACGCTCTCGCGCTCGGCAACGCGCCTCCCGTCACCTTCGCCGACATGGACGCCGCCAGCCGACTGCTCGACGCGCTGCTCCAGCAACAACCCCAACCCTGACACCAACCAATAAACCACCCCCAACCCAATACAGCCCACGGATATAGCGCAGCGAATCCGTGGGTCATCCCCCCAAAAACTCATGCACCTACTCATCACCGGCGCAACCGGCTTCCTCGGCCAACACGTTGTCCAAACCGCGCTCGCCCGCGGCCACCACGTCCGCGCGCTCATCCGACCCGCCGCTTCCTTCCACCACCCATCCAACACGAACCTCACCCTCGCCCGCCACGATCTCCGCAACCCGCAAGGCCTCGTCGACCATCTCGAAAACATCGACGCCGTGCTCCACCTCGCCGCCGCCAAAGTCGGCAGCTACTACACGCAAATGGCCTCCACCGTCGTCGCCACCGAAAACCTGCTCGCCGCCATGCACGCTGCCGACGTCGATCGACTCGTGCTCATCAGCAGCTTCACCGTCTACGACTACCTCGCCATCCCCAGCCGCAGCGGCAGGGGGGTGCTCGATGAAAACAGCCCACTCGAAAGCGAACCCGCCCGCCGCGACGACTACTGCCGCACCAAGCTCTGGCAGGAACGCCTCGTCCGCGAAGCCGTCGACACCCACAACCTTCGCGCCACCATCCTCCGCCCCGGCGTCGTCTACGCCGAGCCCGAACACCTGTGGACCGACCGCCTCGGCGTCCGCGTCGGCCGTACCTGGTTCGCCATCGGCTCCCGCGCACGCCTCCCGCTCACCCACGCCGACCACTGCGCCCACGCCATCGTCCGCGCCGCCGAGCGTGACGCCGCCGTCGGTCAGACCATCAACCTCGTCGACGACAACCCGCCCACCCAGCGCCGCTACCGCCGCGCCCTTCGCCCCCGCATGCAGCCGCGCATCATCCCCATCAACTGGACGCTCATGCGCGCTTTCGCCTGGTCGCTCGACATGCTCGACCGCCGCCTGTTCCAAGGCGAACTCCGCCTGCCCGCCATCGTCCGCCGCCGCGCGCTCCACGCCCGCTGTCGACCGTTGCAATACCCCAACCGCCGCGCCCGCGATCTGCTCGACTGGCACGCCCCCGCCCGCTGGCAAACCGCCACCGCCCCAACCCTCACCCAACAACCCCCCGAAGCCCACGATGTCCCACCGTGGGCCTCCCCCCTCACCCCCAAAACCGAAACCACCAACGACTAACCCCAACATCACCATGCCACTCGCATACCTCACAGGCGAATACCCCCGTGCCACCGACACCTTCGTCCAGCGCGAAATCGCCCACCTGCGCGCCCTTGGCCGAACCGTCCACACCTTCGCCGCACGTCGGCCCGACCCCCACGAAATCGTCGGCCCCGAGCAGCAGGCCGAGCGCGACAACACCACCTACCTCGTCCCGCCACAACCGATCCACCTCATCACCTCCCACTTCACCATGCTCGCCCGCGCCCCGCGCCGCTACCTCGCCACCCTCCGCCTCGCCTGGCGCACCGCACCGCCCGGCCTGCGCGACACCGTCTATCAACTGCTCTACTTCGCCGAAGCCGCCACCCTCGCCCGTCATCTCCAGCAACGAAAGATTCAGCATCTCCACAATCACTTCGCCAACTCAAGTTGCACCGTGGCCATGCTCGCCGCCGCCCTCGCCGACATTCCCTTCAGCTTCACCATGCACGGCCCGGCGATCTTCTTCGAACCGCGCCGCTGGCGCATCGACGAAAAAATCCGGCGCGCTCGCTTCGTCGCCTGCATCAGCCACTTCTGCCGAAGCCAGGCCATGATCTTCGCCCCCCCCGACACCTGGCCCCGACTGCACATCGTGCACTGCGGCGTCGACCCGCAACAGTTCACACCTGTTCGCCACACCGCCCCCGGCCGCCGTCTGCTCTTCGTCGGCCGACTCGCCGCCGTCAAAGGCATCCCCGTGCTCTTCCACGCCATGCAAGCCATCGTCCGCCGCTGCCCCGACGCACAACTCACCCTCGCAGGCGACGGCCGCGAACGCCCCCAACTCGAACAACACGCCCGCGACCTCGGCCTCACCGCCCACGTGCGCTTCGTCGGCTACCAGTCGCAAGCCAACGTCCGCGACCTCTTGCATCACACCGACGTCTTCGTCCTCCCCAGCTTCGCCGAGGGCGTCCCAGTCGTGCTCATGGAAGCCATGGCCACCGCAGTCCCCGTCGTCGCCACACGCATCGCCGGCGTCGCCGAGCTTGTCGTCGACAACACCGTCGGCTACCTCGTCAACCCCGGCTGCCCCGACACCCTCGCCGACCGCGTCGTCGATCTGCTCACCGATCCCGACAAACGTCAACGCATGGGCGACGCCGGCCGTGCAATCGTCCAGCGCGATTTCAACATCGGCACCGAAGCCACCCGCCTCCACCATCTGTTCAACAACGCCACAGCCGACGTCACCACAACTAAATCGAAGCCCACGGTGTCCCACCGTGGGCCCGCCCCCGCACCACAATGACCCCATCGACTCATCACTACTGCCTCATCACCCCATGCCGCGACGAGTCGGCCTACGCCCGCCGTACGCTCGAAAGCGTCACCCGGCAATCCATCCCCCCAGCCCTCTGGGTCATCGTCGACGACGGTTCCACCGACGCCACCCCCGACATCCTCGCCGACTATGCCAGCCGCTTCGACTACATCCGCATCCTCCGACGCGACGGCTCCACTCAGCGCCGCGTCGGCCCCGGCGTCGTCGACGCCTTCTACGCAGGCCTCGACACCATCAACCTCGACCGCTTCCCCTTCCTCTGCAAGCTCGACCTCGACCTCGACCTCCCGCCACGCTACTTCGAAATCCTCATCGATCGCATGTACGCCAACCCGCGCCTCGGCACGTGCAGCGGCAAGCCCTACTTCCCCGCGCCCACCAACCGCGACAAGTCCTTCGCAGGTCCGCTCATCAGCGAAGCCTGCGGCGACGAAATGTCCGTCGGCATGACCAAGTTCTACCGCACAACCTGCTTCAAGCAGATCAACGGCTTCGTCCGCAGCGTCATGTGGGACGGCATCGACTGTCACCGCTGCCGCATGCTCGGCTGGATCGCTCGCTCGTGGGACGAACCCGACCTCCGCTTCATCCACCTCCGCCCCATGGGCGCCAGCCACCGCGGCATCCTCACCGGTCGAGCACGCCACGGCCAAGGCCAATACTTCATGGGCACCGACCCGCTCTACATGCTCGCCTCCGCCACCTATCGCATGACCCGCCGTCCCTACATCCTCGGCGGCGCAGCCATGCTCGTCGGCTACACCCACGCCATGCTCACCCGCCACCCGCGATACGACGACCCAACCTTCCGTCGCTTCCTCCGCAACTACCAACGCCAATGCCTCATCAAAGGCAAACAAACCGCCACCCAAACCCTCACCCCGCCACCCCAATAAAGCCCACGGATGTAGCGCAGCGAATCCGTGGGTCCGCCCAACCAAAAACCCCAAACCAAAAACAGAAACCCCAAACCCCAACCCCCGCTTCCCCAAGGAGGCCCACCATGATCCGACCCCACACCGACCTGCACCGTTTCGACGATCGCAGCGATCATCGCTTCCACACCGCCGTGCACGACGGTACGTCGACTCCCCCCGACCCCGCCCACCACGGCCAACCCGTCGTCGTTTCCATCGTCATCCCGCTGCTCGACGAAGCGCCCAACGTCGAGCCGCTCTACCTCGAACTCAAAGCCATGATGGACGCTCAATCCATCGGCTATGAAGTCATCTTCGTCGACGACGGCAGCCGTGACGCCACCGCCACCCGCCTCCGCGATATCGCCGGCGGCGACCCGCGCATCACCATCCTCGAACTCACCAAACGCTTCGGGCAAAGCTCCGCCATGGCCGCCGGCTTCGCACGCGCTCGCGGCAGCGTCATCGTCCCCATGGACGGCGACTGCCAGAACGACCCCGCTGACATCCCGCGCCTCGTCGCCAAGCTCGACGAACGCCCCGGCTGGGACATCGTCTCCGGATGGCGAAAAACACGGCAAGACAAACTCCTCAGCCGTCGCCTGCCCTCCATCATCGCGAACCGGCTCATCCGAAAACTCACCTGGACGCCAGAGGTTCACGACTTCGGCTGCTCACTCAAAGCCTATCGACGCGACGTCCTGGAAGACGTTCGACTCTACGGCGAAATGCACCGCTTCCTCCCCGCCATCTGCCGGTGGCGCGGCGCACGCATCGCAGAGCTCGTCGTCAACCACCGCCCACGAACCGCGGGCACAAGCAAGTACGGCCTCAAACGCACTGTCAAAGTCCTGCTCGACCTGCTCACCATCAAATTCCTCGGCGACTACCTCACCAAACCCATCTACTTCTTCGGCAAGGTCGCCGTCGTCTGCATGCTCATCACCATCCTCGCCACCTCACTCGCCGTCATGCAGAAGTTCGGCCACCTCACCGAACACGGCGAACCCGTCATGCTCAACAGCAACGTCTTCCTCCTCTTCGCCATGGTCATGACACTCATGGCCGTCCTCTTCGTCATGATGGGCGTCCTCTCCGAACTGCTTGTCCGCATCTACCACGAATCGCACGGCCTCACCCCCTTCAAAGTCCGCCGCATCACCCATGGCGCCCCCCCAACCACCACACCCCCATCCGATCCATAACCCCCCTCCGAAACTGGCCCCATAAAGCCCACGGATATAGCGCAGCGAATCCGTGGGTTCCCAACCCAGCCCTCACACTCACGACCTCATGCCTTCCCCCATCGCCCACGTCGGCCTCGCCTTCTTCGCGCGCCCCTTCCTCGCGCGACACCCCGCCGCCCACGCGCTCTCGCGCCCGCGACGATGGGCCTTCTACGCGCTCATCAGCTTCGCCCTCATCGCTCCCGACCTCGACTTCGCCCTCGCCTTCATCTTCACCCACCCGCTGCACGACCACGGCACGTACATGCACAGCCTCTTCGCCGCCATCCTCTTCGCACCGCTGTTCGCCTTCATCGCATACCCGCTGCTTCAACGCTCCATCCCCCGCCTCACCCTCGCCCTCGTCGGCTTCGCGGCTTACAGCTCACACCTGCTCCTCGACCTGTTCACCCCCGGCCGAGGCATCATGCTCGCCTGGCCCGTCACCACCGAACGTTTCGCCAGCCCCGTCCCTCTTTTCTTCGGCGCCCACCACTCTCAACTCTGGGCCTTCCACCTTCACCTGATCACGTTGCTCACCGAGTTGATCTTCGTCGCCCTGGTCGGCCTCACCGCCCACTACCTCTCCCCACGCCCTCATCAGCCTCCCAAACAACGACCCACATCGCAGCGCAATAGCGAATTCCCCTCCCTGCCCTCAACCAGAAACCAGAAACCAAAAACCAGAAACCCATAGCCCCCATGCCCCAGGCCCACCAACAACCTCATCCCACATCAACATCAACCACCAGCGCCCCACTTGCGCTCATCGACGCCCACGTTCACCTGCACCCGCGTTTCGACCTGCCCGTCATGTTCGACCATGCCGCCGTCAACATCGCCCGCGCCGCCGCCCGCCTGCACCTGCCGCCACAACCGCTTGGCATCCTCATGCTCACCGAATCGCTCAACGTCGACCGCTTCGCCGAGCTGTCGCGACGCCTCGGCCAACGCCTCGGCCGATGGCATGTCCACCCCCGCGACGAAAACGAATCGCTCCAACTCGTCCGCGACACCGGCCAGCAACTCACCCTCATCGCCGGCCGACAGATCGTCACCCGCGAACGACTCGAAGTCCTTGCGCTGGGCACACGCCGACGCTTCGACGACCACCAGCCCATCGAAGACATCATCCACCAACTCAAACGCACCACCGCTCTCACCGTCATCCCCTGGGGCTTCGGCAAGTGGACCGGCAAACGCGGCCAAACCCTTCGCCAACTTCTCCAGTCGCCGCTCGCCGATGGTCTGTTCCTCGGCGACAACGCCGGCCGACCGCAGCACACCCCCACGCCAAGCCTCTTCCACCTTGCCCGCCAGCACGCCGTCCGCCTCCTCCCCGGCACCGATCCGCTGCCCCTGCC
Organism: Phycisphaerales bacterium AB-hyl4; assembly: GCA_041821185.1. Lineage (NCBI taxonomy): Bacteria > Pseudomonadati > Planctomycetota > Phycisphaerae > Phycisphaerales > Phycisphaeraceae > Natronomicrosphaera > Natronomicrosphaera hydrolytica. Next base: position 52,577 of record JBGUBD010000007.1, read on the forward strand.
GCGCCAGCAGCACCGCGCCGGCCGCTTCGGCTTCATCCTTCCCATTCCGCCCGACAACACACGTCCTTTCCACACACTCCACCACCTCCTTCACCATCACCTCGCCCAACCACGCATCTTCGGCCGACGCGACGGCTACCTCGCCTTCATCGCCGCCCAACTCGCCCTCCGCCTCCCCAACTTCAAACCCGCAACCTGAAAACCCGCCACCCGAGACCTCGCCATGAAAGCCCTCGTCATCGCACCCCAACCCTTTTTCACGCCACGTGGGACACCGTTCAGCGTCTACTACCGCACCATGGTCATGGCCGAGCAGGGCGTCCACATCGACCTGCTCACCTACGGCCAAGGCCAGGACGTCAACCTCCCCAACCTCCGCATTTACCGCATCCCACGCTTCAACTTCCTCGGCCAACCGCCCATCGGCCCCTCCATGCTCAAAGCCTTCTACGACTTATTCATGATCCTGCGCACCATCACATTGATGATTACTCGACGGTACGACTTCGTCCACGCACACGAAGAAGCCGTCTTCTGGTGCCGATACCTCAAGCCCCTCTTACGCTTCAAGCTCGTCTACGACATGCACTCCAGCCTCCCCCAGCAGCTGACCAACTTCAGCTTCACCCGCTCGCGCCTGCTCATCGCCATCTTCAAACACCTCGAAGACACTGCCCTCCGCCACAGCGACGCCGTCATTACCATCTGCCCCGACCTCGCCACCTATGCCCTCGCTCAGGGCGTTCCCCCCGATGCCCATTTCCTCATCGAAAACTCCATCTTCGACCCCATCCAAACCACTACAAAGCCCACGGATGTAGCGCAGCGAATCCGTGGGACCGACGCGCAAAATGCAACCCCCCCCGCCCCGCGCATCGTCTACGCCGGCACATTCGAAACCTATCAAGGCCTCGACATTCTCCTCGACGCTTTCGCCCGCGTCCGCAACGACCGCCCCGACGCCCAGCTGCTCATCGTCGGCGGCACGCCCCAGCAAGTCGCAGCCTACCGTCAGCACGCCGACACGCTCGGCCTAAACGGCGCCTGCCAATTCACCGGCCAGGTCCCCAAGCACACGGCCCGCGAACTCCTCGATACTGCCGACATCATGGTCTCCCCCCGACGCGAGGGCACGAACACGCCGCTGAAAATCTACGAACAACTCGCCAGCGGCAAGCCCCTCGTCGCCACCAACATCTGGTCCCACACCCAAGTGCTCAACGACGACGTCTGCTTCCTCGTCGATCCCGACGCCACCGCCATGGCGCAAGGCCTGCTCACCGCCCTCAACGACCCCGTCCAATCCCAGCAGCGAGCCCGCGCCGCCCGCCACCTCTACGAAACCGCCTACGCCCGCAGCGCCTACGACCGAAAAATCCAAAACCTCCTCACCCACCTCACCAACAAACAAAGCGATTGAGCCAATAAAGCCCACAGATATAGCGCAGCGAATCCGTGGGTCCCACCCAACACTCAACCACAAACCACAAACCACAAACCAGAAACCACAAACCAGAAACCCCAAGGCCCCCCCATGTGCGGTATCGCAGGCATCGCCCCCTTCACCGCCGACGTGCATCCTGACATGGCCCAACTCCACGCCATGTGTCACGCCATGCACCACCGCGGCCCCGACGACCTCGGCGTCGAAATCCGTGACCGCGTCGCGCTCGGCATGCGCCGACTCAGCATCATCGACCTCGCCACCGGCCAGCAACCCATCACCAACGAAACCAACTCCGTCCGCGTCATCTTCAACGGCGAGATCTACAACTACCCCCAACTCCGCCAAGCCCTCCAATCACAAGGCCACCACTTTAAAACCAACTCCGACACCGAAGTCCTCGTCCATCTTTACGAACAGCACGGCCACAACCTCCCCGAACACCTCAACGGTATGTTCGCCTTCGCCCTCCACGACCACGACCGCCAACGACTTCTCCTCGTCCGCGACCATCTCGGCATCAAACCCCTCTACTACAGCCTCGACCGACACCGCCTCGTCTTCGGCTCGGAAGTCAAAGTCCTGCTCGCCTCCAACCTCATCAAACGTGAACTCGACCTCGACGCCCTCGGCCAACTGCTCGCATGGGAATACATCCCCGCCCCGCAAACCCTCCTCACCACCGTCCGCAAACTCGAGCCCGGCTGTCTGCTCGATGTCGACCTCAACACCGGCCACGCCAAACAGCATCGCTACTGGGACGTCCCCATCCAGCCCGCCGACCGTGCAACACTCTCCAGTCACCACTGGGCCGACGCCGTCGACTGCCACATCGCCCAGGCCGTCCAGCGACAACTCATCAGCGACGTGCCTCTCGGCGCGTTCCTCTCCGGCGGCGTCGACAGCTCACTCGTCGCCGCACACATGGGCGCCCACGCCCAGACCTTCAGCATCGGCTTCAACGACCCGACCTACAACGAACTGGACTGGGCCAAGCGCGTCGCCGACCACCTCAACCTCGATCACGACTACGAAACCATCGCCCCCAACGTCGTCGATCTCTTCGACCGACTTATGCCCAGCATGGACGACCCCATCGGCGACTTCTCCATCTTCCCCACCTACCTCGTCTCACAACACGCCCGCAAGCACGTCACCGTCGCACTCACCGGCGACGGCGGCGACGAACTGTTCGGCGGGTACGAAACCTACCTCGCCCAGGCCAAAGCCAAGCAGTGGCAACGCATCCCCGTCATGCTCCGTAAATCCATCCTCGAACCCACCATCCGCGCCGTACCGCCCAGCCCGCAAAAAAAAGGCCTGCGCAACAAAGCCAAACGATTCGTCGAAGGATTCGAACACGATGACACCCTCGGCCACGCACGCTGGCGACTCTTTGCCGGCTCCGCCACACGACGCAAACTCTTCCAGCCCGATGCCCTTGCCCAACTCACCACGCCGCCCGGCGAACACATCGAACGTCTCATGCAACAGGCCGACGGTGCCGACGAACTCGACAAAGCCCTCTACGTCGACATCAAAAGCTACCTCGCAGACAACTGCCTGGTGAAGATGGACCGCATGTCCATGACCGCCTCCCTCGAAGCCCGCGTGCCGCTACTCGACAAGGACCTTGTCGAGCTCGCCTTTGCCATGCCCTCAAACCTGAAAGTGGCAGGGGGGCAGACCAAGGCCCTGCTCAAGTCCGTCGCCGCCCGCCACGTTCCGCCGCGCTGCGTCTATCGCCCCAAGGAAGGCTTCAGCATTCCCATCAAGCATTGGCTCAAACGCGAGTTTCGTCCGCTCATGGAAGACATGCTCGCCCCCGACCGCATCCGCGAGCAGGGCATCTTTGACGCAAGCACCATCGAACGCCTCAAGCACGAGCATCTCACCGACCGGGCCAACCACAGCCACCTGCTCTGGACCCTCATCGTCTTCCACGACTGGCGTCAACGCTGGCAAGTCTAATTCCAGCCTGACCCCATACAACGTCTCCCCCAAAAAGGCAGTACAGCTTCAACTGTACTGCTCAATCATCATCATGATCACCCATCCAACCGCAAACATCACGAAAATAGCCAGCACCCCATTCGACCTTGCCATCGTCGGCGGCGGCGTCTACGGCATCGCTGTCGCACTCGAAGCCGCACGCCGCGGCCTCCGCCCCATCCTCCTCGAACGCCACGACTTCGCCGGCGCGACAAGCTGGAACTCCCTACGCATCCTCCATGGCGGACTCCGCTACCTCCAGACCCTCGACCTCGCGCGATTCCGCCAATCTGTGAATGAACGCCAGTGGTTCTGCCAACATTTCCCCGAACTGATCAGACCGCTGCCTTGCCTCATGCCCCTCTACAGCCGCGGCCTCAAACGGCCCGCCCCGCTTCACGCCGCGCTTTGGCTCAACGATCAACTCGCCCGCCACCGCAATCACGACGTCCAGCCGCATCTTCATCTACCGGCCAGTCGTCTGCTGTCCGCTGACGAAACGATCAAGTGGTTTCCCCGCGTGGTTCGTCGCGGGCTGCAAGGCGGCGCGCTCTGGTACGACGCCGTCATGGTCAACTCCCAACGCGTGCTCATTGAGATGCTCCGCTGGGCCTGCGCCTGCGGCGCAACCGCACGCAACTACGTCAACGTCAAGCAGGTCATCACCGGTGTGCCCAACCGCCACACCCTTGTCGCCATTGACACCCGCACCGGCCAGCCCATCACGGTCCAGGCCCGCACCGTCATCAACTGCGCCGGCCCCGCCGTCGCCAACCTGCTTGAGCAGACCCTCGACACGCCGCCCGCGTTGTTCACGCCATCGCTCGCCTTCAACCTGTTGCTTGATCGTCCAGCCTTCTCCCGCGCCGCCGTCGCTGTGCAAGCGCCCGCTGTCGGCGCGCCGGTGCACTTCGTCCAACCCTGGCGTGGCCGACTGCTCGCCGGCACGGTGCACGTGCCCTGGCATGCCCGCAACAATTCCCGCCCGCACCCCACGCCCGCGCAGATTGCCGATTTCCTCAACGACCTCAACGCCGCCATCCCCGGCCTCGACCTCACCGCCATCGACGTTCGCCGCGTCTATGCCGGCCTGCTGCCGGCCGCACACCCCGCCGACGCCACCCTCGCCAATCGTCCCGTCATCCACGACCACGCCAACGACCGCCACGCCGCGCCCGGCTTCGTCACCGTCGTCGGCGTCAAGTTCACCACCGCCCGCCACGTCGCCGAGCATGCGCTTCGCTGCGCGTGGGCACACCTTGGCCAACTGCCTGACTATCAACCCCGTACCCAACGCCCGGTGAACCACCCACGCCTCGACCTGACCTGCCCCGAGCAACTGTTCCGGCATGATGACGCGTTCACTCGATACGAGCTGACGCGTATCGTCCGCGAAGAAGCCGTGGCGCACCTGGACGACCTGCTCCTGCGGCGAACTGACTGGGCAAGCGACGCCTCACACGAACACGAGCTCACACAACGCATCAGCGACCTGCTCACCGCCGCCGACTGCCCACTCCCTCGCGCCGCCTCCCAATAAAGCCCAGGGATGGCAATCCCTCGGTCGTCTCCAAAAACCCAAAATCATCCAATGCAACACAACGCACCCCAACCCCCTCGCACCGCCCTTGTCACCGGCGCCACCGGCTTCACTGGCGGCCACCTCGCACGCACCCTCGCCAATCGTGGCTGGTGCGTCCGCGCACTCGTCCGCGACAGCGATCGCGCCGCGCCTCTCCAACGCGACGGCATCGACACCATCGTCGGCAACCTCACTCATCGTGACGACGTCCGCCGCGCCGCCGCGGGCTGCACTCACATCTTCCACATTGCCGCCCTCTATCGCTCCGCCAAGCACCCCGACCGCGTCTACCACGACGTCAACGTCAACGGCACACGCCACGTCCTCGACGCGGCTCGCGAGCACAACGTCGCCCGCACCGTTCACTGCTCAACCGTCGGCGTCCACGGCGACATCGACCAACTCCCCGCCGACGAAAACGCCCCCTTCAAGCCAGGCGACATCTACCAGCAAACCAAGCTCGAAGCCGAGCTGCTCGCACGCGACGCTTTCAACGGCAATCAGCCCGGCTCGATCTTTCGGCCCGTCGGCATCTACGGCCCCGGCGACCTGCGGTTCCTCAAACTCTTCCGCATGATCCACACCGGCCGATTCCGAATGTTCGGCCAGGGCAACATCCACTACCACCTCACCTACATCAACGACCTCGTCGACGGCATCATCCTCTGCGGCACACACCCCGCCGCCCTCGGCCAAACCTACATCCTCGCCGGCCCACGCCACACCACCATCCGCGAACTCGCCGACCACGTCGCCCACGCCGTCGGCCGACCACCCACCAAAGGCTCACTGCCCCTCACGCCTCTCAAGCTCGCCGCCACCGCCTGCGAAATCCTCTGCCGACCTTTCAACATCGAACCGCCGCTGCACCATCGCCGCCTCGACTTCTTCACCAAGTCGCGCGGCTTCAGTGACGCCAAGGCCCGGCGCGAGCTCGGCTACCAACCCAAAGTCGACCTCCCCGAAGGCCTCACCCGCACCGCCGCCTGGTACTTCCAGCACAACTACCTCAAACCCAGCCGTCCCATCCCAATCAAGCCCACGGACGAGCGCAGCGATGCCGGGGGACCATCCAGCAGAACATCAACCACGCCCCCATCAACGACACCATCCGCGCCTTCAACCTATTCCGGACCCTTCCCATGACCGATCAATCCACCACGGCCACCACCACCCGCTCTTCCGACACGCTCGACCATGCGCCGCCGTCCACCAGCGACACAGACACCCACCTGCGCCAGGTCCTCCGCGATCAGCAGACCTCGGCCATGCAAAAATACATGTCGCTCACCGTCGGCTCGGACAGCCTCGCCCGACTGTTCCAATACGAACTGCTCACCACGACGCTCGGCCCCATGCCCGGTGCGATCGGCCTCTTCCTGCGACAAAAACTCTACCGCACCATGTTCGGCCACATCGGCCAAGGCGTCGTCATCGGCAAAAACGTCACCATCCGACACCCGCACCGGATCCACCTCGGCGACCGCGTCATCATCGACGACCACTGCGTCCTCGACGCGAAAGGCGACCAAGACCCCGCCATCGTCATCGGCGACGACGCCATCATCGGACGAAACACCATCCTCTCCTGCAAAGGCGGCGAAATACGGCTCGGCCATCAAGTCAACATCTCCGTCAACTGCACCCTCGTCGCCGAAACGCAACTTACCATGGGCGATAAAGTCCTCGTCGCAGGCCACGGCTACTTCGTCGCCGGCGGTAACCACGGCTTCGCTCGCATCGACATCCCTGTCGGCGACCAACCTTGCACACAAAAGGGTGGCCTGCACATCGACAAACATTGCTGGATCGGCGCTGCCGTCACCATCCTTGACGGTGTGACCATCGGCCGCGACGCCATCGTCGCCGCCGGCGCCGTCGTCAACCGCAGCGTCCCCGACTACGACATCGTCGGCGGCGTCCCCGCCAAGCACATCCGCAACCGCAAACACGACGATTCAAACAACCCGTGACACAATCTGATTGCTGATTGCTGATTGCTGATTGCTGATTGCTATTTCCCATCCCCCGCGCGAAGCCCACGGCCTCCGGCCGTGGGTCCCCCCCATGTACAAGCCCATCACCCGCATCCTGCGCATTACCCTCGGCCTGACCCTGCTTGCATGGGTACTCTCCCGCGCCGACTGGCGCGAGCTTGCCACACTTCTTCAGCAAATCCACCTCGGTTGGCTGGCCGCCTTCGCCATCACCACCCCCATCACCGTCGCGCTCTCCGTCTGGAAGTGGAAACTCCTGCTCCACCCCCTCGGCCACCACCCTCGCTTCTCAACCCTCTTCGGCCTCTACATCCTTAGCCAGTTCTATAACAACCTCTTCCCCTCTTCCGTCGGCGGCGACGCCGTCCGCGCCGTCATGCTCGGCAAACGCATCAACGCCTACCAGCAAGCTCTCGCCTCCATCATCGTCGAACGCTTCCTCGGCCTCACCGTCCTGGTCGCCCTCGGCCTGATTGCCATCGCCCTCGCCTCACCACTCCGCCAACACCCACCGCTGCTTACCCTCACCCTCGCAGGCCTCGGCCTTTATAGCCTCGTCACCATCATCATCTTCGACCCTCGCCTGCTCCAACTCACCCGCCGACTCACCCATCGCTTCCGCGTCACCCACAAGCCCCTCGACAAACTCCATCGCTTTCAGCAATCTCTCCGCGACTACCGCCGACACCGCACCGCCATCGTCAAAGCGCTGCTGCTCTCGCTTGCCTTTCACCTGGGCACGATCGTCAACGTCTACCTCGCCTGCCGCGCGCTGGGCGAGCCCGTCCCATGGTGGCCCATCGCACTCATCACCCCCATCGCTTTGATCGTCACCATGCTGCCGATCTCATTCAACGGCGTCGGCGTCCGCGAATGGACCTTCATGGTCGGCTTCCAACTGCTGGGCCTCTCACCCACCCTTGGCGTCGCAGCCAGCCTCCTCGTCCGCTTCAAGCAACTGCTCTGGTCTTCCCTCGGCCTCCTCGTACACCTCACTCTCCCCACAACCGCTTACCCATCACCACCACCCCCTCGAAGCCCACGGTGTCCCACCGTGGGCCCCCCCGATCCTGCCCCACCCAAAAATCCATCCACCTTCTCCACAAAGGGCAGCACACACGCCGGGTGATACACCACCCACGCGCCCACGCGCCCCGTGTTCAGGTAATGATCCGTCCCACTCGCTGTCCAGTACTCCGCCCGATCGCCCATCCGCGCCGCCACCGCTTGCAGAAACGCACGGTCCGCTTCGCTCTCGCGCGATGCATCGATCAACAGCGTTGGCGGATGACCTCCGCTCGCAAATTGTTCGGCATGCGCTTCGATGTCACGCTTGTTTACCATCTCACACACGACGTCTTCGTTGAGCTCATAGGGCACGTTCATATCGCGCTGCATCCGCGCGAGAATCTGCCGACGATCGGCCGCCCTCTCATTCAAAAACCGTTCGCGCAGCCGTCGTGGCGGGCCGAATAACACCAGCTTCGCGATCCGCCGATCGTTTGCCGCCGCCGCCACCGCCGCGCCCGCGCCAAACGAGTGGCCCAGCACGTACACTCGCGTTTCGTCCACCTCCGGCCGACCGCTAAGCCAATCCACTGCTGCGCTGACATCCCGCGAAAAGTCGAACCCTGCCGCATCGTTAGCCGTCGCAGGATGATCCGATTCGCCATAGCATCGCGCGTCGTAGCTGAACACGTGATACCCCCGTGCCCGCAGCAGCGTTGCCAGCACCAGCATCAACGCCTGCCGCCGTCCTTGCCGCGACGCCCCATGCGCCAGCACAATGCCCGGCCGAACTGTCTCATCAACCGGGCAATACCCTGCCGACAGCCGCAACCCATCTGCCGTCAACGTCACCGCCCGCTCAACCGTCGGCCGAAGCAGTCGCACCCGCCACGGCCGGGCCACACCAAGCAACGACATCAACGAAACAACATCCCGCGCCCGATGTGCTCGGGCGCGCATCGCCGACGTCAGGCCATTCCCCACCAACTGCGTCATTGCATCATCACTCCACCCACGTCGCCGCAGCCGCGCGATTGTAGCGCGGCACGGCCTCGCCGCGTCCTTCGTACTTCCTCTCATGCTCGTCCTCGAAAGCTTCAACTGGCAACTCGAATACGACAACGATTGTCCGAGCACTTAAAACGCAACAAACTTTGCTCGTCATCCAAACAACACCTTCTTGACCAGTGTCTTTTGACCGGTAGCGGTCTACGATAGGTCGAAACGGGAAGCGGGCACTGCGCGTGGGCGCTGCGGTGAGCAGCGCATCATGCATGAAAAATATGACGACAACCTGCGTTTTTATCTGGCTCGACTGCGACGCGGCGCACTGCGCGCCGCCATGACGCCGATCTGCAACTGGCAGCCGCTTCACTCGCCGGCCCCCGGTTACACCGTCGTCATTGGCTGCCCCGTCGGCCTGACCCGCGTGCTCTTTGCCAATCTCGCGCTGCTTCAGCAGCAGCGTCGCGAGCATCTGCACGAAGTCATCATCGCCTTTGATGTCATTCGCTCCCGCGCTGATCATCGCCTGCTCGACGCGCTTCGCAAGCGGTTCGACAACCTCCCGCTGCGGTTTCTCTTTTACGACCGCCGCCAGGCCCGCGTGCTCGACGCCATCGGCTGGGCGTGGTGCTACTGCTGGCTGAACTGGGCGCTCCCCCTCGCCCACACCCGCACGCGGTACGCCATCATCCACGATCTCGACGCGCTGCTGCTCGATCGCAGCATGCTCGAACAACGCTACCACGCCATCCGCGAGCGCGGCGACCACTACGTCGGCGTCAACTACTACCACGGCAATGGCATCGTCGAAGACGACCGCCTCGCCGTCACCTTTGAAATGGCCTGCGACGTCCGCGAGCTTCGGCTGAACCATCACCCGATCGACCTGTTCAACCGCATCACCCGACATCAGGGCCGACGCATCGAGTTCGACACGTTCCTTTACCCACAGCGAAACGCTCGCCGATCGCTTCTCCCGCTCATGCCCGGCTCGATGGTGCACCCTACGCAGCTCGTCTGCCAGTACGTCGAACTCCACCGCCGCGCCCGCTACGTCCCGCCTGCCCGCAACAACCTGCCCATGCTCGCCTACATGTACTACCTCGCCGGCGACGAGCTCGGCCTCGAACGTCAGCGCCAGGCATGGGCCGACGCCCAAGGCCCCATCGTCGACCTGCTCGGCCGACCCGCCGACTGCCGCCACCTTGCCCCCGCGCACACCGCCTGGCTCACAGCGCAGATCGAACGCGTCGAGCACGCCCTCGCCGACCGTGTCCGCGACCCCGTTCGCCGTTACCTCGACGCATTGAACCGCTTCGCCGACCGTCAGGCCCATGCCCAATCACAACAGGGCAACCAGCCCGACGCGCCCGTCTACGAGTTGGAGCAACGCCATGCGAGCTGACCCCGCCCTCAAAGCTCAAGCGCGTGCGTTGTCTTTCGAGATCGCATCGCCGCTCGACCCGCCGCGCGAAGTGCAGTTGCACGGCTTCCGTCTGCACGCCCTCACCGAGTCGCAGTGCATCCGCCACATCCTCGCCGCGCTCGCGGTCAACCGCGGCGGCTGGGTCATCACGCCCAACCTCGACCACCTTCGCCGCGCTCGACGTGACCCTGTCTATCGCGCCATGCTCGCCGAGGCTGACATCGTTGTCGCCGACGGTATGCCGCTGGTCTGGGCCTCACGCTTGCAGGGCACGCCGCTGCCCGAGCGTGTCGCGGGTTCATCGCTGATTCAGACGCTCAGCGAAGCTGCTGCGCTGCGCGACCATCGGCTGTTCCTCCTCGGCGGCGCGCCCGGCGCTGCAGCGCGGGCCGCCACCGTGCTCGCCGAACGTTTTCCCGGATCGCCGGTCGTCCGGTATGACGAAGCCCCCTACGGTTTCGACCGTGACCCCGCTGCGATTGACCAGCTCGCCGCGCGGTTGCGCGAGTCCCAGCCGGCGATCGTGTTCGTCGCGCTCGGCTCGCCGAAGCAGGAGCAGATCATCCGACAGCTCCGGCCCGTGCTGCCCAATGCGTGGTGGCTGGGTGTGGGTATCAGCTTCAGCTTTGTCGCCGGCCAGGTCCGACGCGCCCCGCGATGGATGCAGCAGGCCGGCCTCGAATGGATGCACCGCCTCGCGCAGGAACCGACACGCCTCGGCCGACGGTACCTGCTCGACGGCCCGCCGTTTGCCATGTCGCTGCTCTGCCGCGCTGGTCTGTCTCGATGCAAGCCCAAGCGTGGTCAGCCCGTGGCGATCCACTCGCAAACCTTGATCGACGGAGGGAACCGGGCCACGTGATTCGACCCCTGACAACCGACACAAACGACGTCACCCACGCCCCCCACGCGTCAACCGACGCGCCCATGGGTCGGCTATCCGCGCAAACGCTGTTCGACCCACAAACACGCGACCTGCTCACGCACCGCCTGCGCGCCGTCATCCTCCTCGCCGGCACGCTTCGCCCCGACGCTATCCAGCAAGCCGTCAGCCGAAGCCTGCTCGAAATGCCCGTCGACGCGCATCGAACCGTCCAGACCTGCTGGCACGAACACCTGGCCCGACTCACCGACCACCTGCACCTTCACCACCTGCCCGTACGTATCCTCATCGACCGCCAGACCCGCCCCCCCCAACACTGGCCGCGGCACAACCCCTCCGTCGCCGTCTCCATCGAACGCGACCCCTTCGAGCTTCGCGGCACAGGCGGCCTGCTTCGCGACGTTACGCTCGACTACGACGATGACGACTTCGTCCTCGTCGCCGACGCCGCTCAACTGCTCTTCGCCCCCTTGTGGTCTGTCCTTCACCGCCTCGGCCGAACGCCCGGCGACGTCCGCCTGCTCGCACGCGGCGACGGCTCGCCCGCCGGGTTCATGCTCCTGCGCTGCGGCCCACTGCGACATTTACCCCCCGTCGGCTTTGTCGACTTCAAAGAGCAGGGCCTCCCGCGACTCGCCGCCTCATTCGCCGTGCACGTCGCGCGATGGCGCGCCAGGCCCGTTGGCTGCAGCCTCGCCACGCCCGGCCTGCCACTGCGACACGCGCCCGGCTACCTTCACGCCCTCCGCTGCTGGGCGATGCAACTCAGACGCGCCGCCGGCCAGCACGCCGACCTCCCCGACTGGCGCCCGGCCTTCTCATTGATCGAACCCGGCGCTGCCGTCCACCCACACGCGCTGCTGCACGACTCCGTCGTGCTCGTCGGCGGACGCGTCGAAGCAGACGCCGTCCTCGTCCGCTGCGTTGTCGGGCCAGGCGGCTACATCCGCGCCGCAGGAATGCGAACAGATACATGGATCGCCGCACCCCGCCGACTGCGGCGCAGCGCATCGACACCACACGCCTGATGCGCCAACCGACTCGGGAGAAGCAGATATGCCAGACCCAGGCTCAACATCCGACAGACTCCAGCTCGACGGCCACCACACCGCCAGCGACGACCACACGCCCCGACCGCGCCCGCTGCTTCGCCTGCTGCGCGGCCGTATGCACTGGGCCATCATCCTCGCCCTCCTGCTCGGCATCGCCGGCGCGGTAGGGGGGTATCAATGGATCGATCCGATCTACCGCAGTACCGGCTCGATCCGCGTCGCCCCCAGCGTTCGCCCCGTCATGGAGCACACCGGCTCGACGCGCGACATTCCGCACTACGACGCGTACCTCGACGCACAGGCCGCACTGCTGCGAAGCCGACAGGTCGTCGAACGCGCCGTCCAGCACGAAGCCTGGCAACGCCTCGGCCGCGGCGGCTCCGACCCGTGGGTCCAGTACTTCCGCAACCAGCTCAACGTCGGTCGATCGCGCGGCAGTCAGGTCATGAGCATCAGCTTCTACGACGGCGAGCCCATCGCCGCCGCCGCCGCCGTCGAAGCCGCGATCCAGGCCTACCACAACTTCTACCAGCAGCAGGAAGCCCGAGCCGACGAACAGATCCTTCACCAACTCTACCTTCGCCGCGATCGCCTGAACAGCGACCTCGCCCGGCTGCGCAACCGACGCACGGAAATCGCCGGCCAATACGGCGTCGAAGGCCTCTCCCGCCGATACCAGCTCCAACTCGAACAGCTCAGCGAAGTCCAGGAAATGCTCCGACGCACACGCGTCCAACTCCAGAGCCTCCGCGAAGCCGGCGATGACCCGCAAGACCGCGAGCCGCCTTCCATCGACGAAATCGCCATGGTCGACGAACGCATGCGCAACATGCTCGAAGAACGCGAACAACTGCAATTGATCATCGACCGACACCAACGCCTCGGCCTCGGCGAACGACATCGCGAAGTCGCCCGCACCACCGCCGAACGCGACGCACTTAACCAGCGCATCGAAGCCTACGCCATGCAGTTCACCTCCGGCGACATCGCGCTGCCTCAGATGCCCACCACCCTTGATCCCACTATGCCCATGCTCGACACCATGCTCAGCGAAGATGAACTCGTCACGCGCGAACGCGACCTCGACCGCCTTCGCGAGCAGATGCGAGAAGAAGCCCTCGTCCTCGGCGAACAACAGCAGGCCATCGACGACATCTACGAAACCCTCGACCAACGCCGCGCCGAGCTCGCCGAAACCGAACGCTACATCGACCGCATTACCCTCCAGGCCCCCCTGGCCGAGCGCATCGAAGTCATCGGGTGGGGCGAAATCCCAGGCATACCTTACAACCAGGGGCAACGACTCCAGCTTGCAGCACTCGCAGGCGGCGGCGGCGCGATGTTCGGCGTCGGCCTCGTCATGCTCCTCGGCCGACTCGATCGCCGCGTGCAACACGTCGACGACGCGCAAGGCAGTCTGCCCACCGCTCGACTGCTCGGCATCCTCCCCACGCTTCCCGCCGACCTCGCCGCCCCCGAGCAGGTCGCCATCGCCGCCCACTGCGTCCATCACATTCGCACACTCCTCCAGGTCGGCCACAAGTCTCGCCACTCGCCTGTCCTCATGCGTGATCAGCGCGGCCAGCTTCAAACCATTCAAATGGACTACAACCAGGACGCCGGCAAGGTCTACGCCGTCTCCTCGCCAGAAGCCGGCGCAGGCAAAACCAGCCTCACCATCGCGCTCGGCCTCAGCTTCGCCACCAGCGAAGCACGCACGCTCATCATCGACTGCGATGTCGTCGGCGCAGGCCTCTCGCGCAGGCTCAACGCCAACGTCTACCGCAGCCTTGCCGACGTGCTCCTTCGCGAAAAACTCGTTGACAACACCGCTATTGAAGGCACGCGACCCCTCGCCCAGATGCTCGGCCGACCACTCGGCGACATGCTTGTCGAACTCGGCCACCTCAGCCCTGAAAACCTCGACTACGCCCGATCGCTTCGACGCGAGATGAAGCTCGGCCTGCCCGATGTCTGCGAAGGCGAACCCCTCACCAACTGCACCGCCGACACCGGCGTTCGCCGCCTCTCCGTCCTGCCCGTCGGCTCGGCAAGACCGCACCAGGCCGGCTTCCTCTCGCCCGCCGCGCTCAAACGCGTCTTCGACCAGGCTCGCAAACGCTTCGACGTCGTCCTCGTCGACACCGGCCCCATCCCCGGCAGCATCGAAGCCGCCATGACCGCCGCCGAAGCCGATCAGGTCGTCCTCGTCGTCTCCCGTGGCGTCGAACGCAATACGCTCGTGCAGTCTCTCGAACACATTCAGTCCATCGGCACACCACTCGCCGGCGTCGTCTTCAACCACGCCCTTCAGCGTGACGTGTTCCGCTCCTACTCGCGCTCGCGCAGCAGCCAAAGCGCCGCCGTCGAATCTCAATTGCCATTCAACCCACACCCCAGCAGCCACGCCGCCGCCTCACGCTTCGGCCCCGTCGGCTCCGCCGTCGCCTCCTACGCACCAGGCCCACGCGCCGAAGAACGCAACCAACCCCGCAACGGGCTTTGACCCATGCCCCCCCAACCCCCCGACGTCTTCCACACCCTTCCCAATGACGAACCCGACGCCCTCGGCCAGCCTGTGATATGGGGCCTCGACGCCGTTGAACTTCACCAACGCTTCTGGGCCGCGCGCAGCGTCCAGGTCGTCCATCGCGGCACGCCCGCGCCCCTTACTCGACGCGCCGAACTCTACCTGCTCGTCGATTCGCCCCACCTCGTTCTCTTCCGACTCCAACGCGCCATTAACACCCTACTCTGGCGACGCGACGACCTCCTGCTCATCCGACTCCACAGCCAACGACGCCAGACCTACTGCGAACGCCTCGACACCAACGAGCAAGGTCAGTTCCTCCACTTCCAACGCATCTACTGCCAGCAACACACCCGCGTCGCTCGACTCGCCATCACTGCCCACCGCACGCTTGCCAAGCGTTGGCAACACGCCGACTCGCCCATGCTCGGCTGGCGCGATCTACGCCTCGCAGTCCCCCATCATCAACGCACCACCATCTCCCTCCCCGGCCAACTCAAAACCGCGCACGACCCACACGAACAACAACAATTCATCTTCTCGCTCGCCCAGCAATGGCGCAGACCCGATCGCACCATTCCACGCGCAAAGCAACACACCGACGGCGTCTGGACCGACATCGACACGCCCCTTCACGATCACGTTCGCTGCGTCGGCCCCGTCTGGATCGGTGCAGGCCAACCCATGCAACCAACCACCAGCATCGTCGGCCCGGCCGCGCTCTGGGACGTCACCAACGTCGACGCCGACACACCCACCCGTTGGCGTTGGCCCACGCAGCCCGGCCCCGTCTTCCGCCCACTCAACAGCACCCCGCGCCCGCCCGCCCTGGGCAAGCGCATCACCAAGCGTGCGTTCGACATCGCGTTCGCGCTTGCGGCGTTGTTGATGGTCTTGCCTTTGTTCCCCTTGATCATGCTGGCGATCTGGCTTGAAGACGGCCGACCGTTTTTCTTTGCCCACATGCGTGAGACGCTCGGCGGCCGGGAGTTTCCCTGCCTCAAGTTCCGCTCCATGCGAAACGATGCCGAGCAGATCAAAGCCCAGCTTGCAGCGGTCAACCAGGTCGACGGCCCGCAGTTTTTCATGGAAAACGATCCGCGCGTCACGAAGGTCGGCCGATTCCTGCGCAAGACCCACCTCGACGAATTGCCACAGCTGCTGAACGTGCTCGTCGGGCAGATGTCGGTCGTGGGCCCGCGCCCCAGCCCGCACGCGGAAAACCAGTATTGCCCGGCCTGGCGTGAAGCGCGATTGAGCATCCGCCCCGGCATCACCGGCTTGTGGCAGGTCATGCGGACCCGCCGCGAGGGTGAAGACTTCCAGGAGTGGATTCGTTACGACCTGGAGTATGTTGATCGCATGAGCTGGTCGCTCGACATCTGGATCATCCACCGCACGATCCGCCACCTCCTGGGTTTCAAATAACCCCTACAAAGCCCAGGGACGGCTGTCCCTGGGCTCTCGCTGCTTCTCCATTCACAAACCCCACACGCGCAAAAAAAGAGAAGGCGACCTCATCTGAGGTCGCCTTCTGCAGTTTGAGCTCCGAGGCGCTATTGGCTTGGGTTCTTGCCCGGTTCCCGCCTGTTTCGGAGCGGCGGTGTCGGGCATTGGGTTGACCGTATGGGTTCACACGGTCGGGAAGGATCAAATCGGAAGCGTCACTTTTTCTTCTTGGCGGCCTTCTTCTTGGTCGCCTTTTTCTTAGTGGCCTTCTTCTTTGTAGCCTTCTTCTTAGTGGCCTTCTTCTTGGTGGCTTTCTTCTTAGTAGCCTTCTTCTTGGTGGCCTTCTTCTTCGTCGCCTTCTTCTTAGTAGCCTTCTTCTTGGTGGCCTTCTTCTTAGCCATGGGCTTATCCTTTCGGTTCAGCCCTCGGAGCTTGAATCAACTGTAACGGTAGTGGGAAAAGGAAGTCAACACAAAAACAGTGAACGCGCATCATTTATCGGCCGAGCAACGCGCGCAGCTTGAGCAATGTTCGCCAACGTTTTTAAAATCGCAACACGCAATCGCGCATCCGTTATCCTGAAACGCATGAACGCCAACGACACCAAACGACTCGCAGCGCTCGATCACGCGCACGTCTGGCATCCGTTCACGCCTATGAAACAGTGGCGCGAACAGACGCCGCTGATCATCGAACGCGCCGAGAACGAGTACCTCATCGACACTGAAGGCAAGCGATACATCGATGGCGTCTCAAGCCTCTGGTGCAACGTGCACGGCCACCGCGTGCCCGAAATCGACGACGCCGTGCGACAACAACTCGACAAGGTCGCGCACACCACACTACTCGGTCTCGCCTCGCCGCCAAGCATCGAACTCGCCGCCATGCTTGCCGATCGTGCGCCGGGCAAGCTCACGAAAACCTTCTACTCCGACGCCGGCGCGACCGCGCTTGAGGTCGCTTTCAAAGTCGCCGTGGGCTACTGGTATCACCGACAAAAGCCTGAAAAACACCGCTTCATCGGGCTTGCAGGGGCTTACCACGGCGACACCACCGGCGCCATGTCCATCGGCTACAGCGAACTGTTCCATCGGCCGTTCCTCTCCATGGTCTTCCCCACCACATGGTTCCCCAACCCCGACCCTTGCCGACCACCGCAAGCCGTCGGCAACCTCCCCCCGCGCCCAGACAACGTCTGGCCAAGCGAACATCAACCGCTCGCCGACGCGCTCACCGACTACTGCCTCGGCCAACTCGATCGCATGCTCCGCGAGCAGGCCCACGAGACCGCTGCCATCGTCATCGAGCCTGTCATGCAAGGCGCTGCCGGCATGGTCTGCCAGCCGCCCGGCTTTGTGAAAGGCGTCGCCGACCTCGCGCGGAAGTATGAAGTGCTGCTCATCGCCGACGAGGTTGCCACCGGCTTCGGGCGTACGGGAAAAATGTTCGCCGTCGAACACGACCTCGATGAAAATTTTTACGGCCCCGACATCCTCTGTCTCGCAAAAGGCATTTCCGCCGGCTACCTCCCGCTCGCCGCCACCATGGTCACCGACGAAATCGACGAAGCCTTCACCGGCGAGCTTGCCGACCGACGCACGCTCTACCACGGCCACACCTACACGGGCAATCCGCTCGCCTGCGCCGCTGCCGTCGCATCGCTCAAACGCTTCGACGACACGAACCTCATCGAACACATCAACCAGAGCGCCGAGATCATCGCGGACAGGCTTGCGCCCCTTCGCGATCCCGAAGCCTGCCCCCACGTGCTCGACATTCGGCAGCGCGGCATCATGGTCGGCATCGAGCTCTGCGAAGATCGCAACAGTGCCAGGCCCTTCGACTTCGCCGCCCGTCGAGGCTACGAGTTCTGCGCCGCGGTCCGCGAGAAGGGCGTCATCATCCGGCCGCTTGGCGACGTGGTCATCCTCATGCCCATCCCCGCCATGTCCCACGCCAGCCTCGAACACATGCTCGACACCGTGGTCGAAACCTTCCTCGCCTGGCGCCCCGCGCCCGCATCTATATAGACAGATCTAGTACCATGCCCGGCATGCCCAGCCTTGACGAAGCCATCCAGCGGATCGAGATCACCACCGGCGACATCACGCAACTGCGCGTCGACGCCATCGCCAACGCCGCGAACGAATCGCTCCTCGGCGGCGGGGGGGTGGACGGCGCGATCCACCGCGCCGCCGGCCCACAGCTGCTCGAACACAACAAGACGCTGGGCGGCTGTCCGACGGGCCTGGCGAAGATCACGCCTGCTTTCGATCTCGAACAGCAGGGCATCAGGCACATCATCCACACCGTCGGCCCGGTTTGGCCCACGACCGAGGCGGGCAGGCAGGCAGAGTCCGAGAAGCTTGGCTACACCCGCGAAGATGTGCTGCTGGCCTCCTGCTACACGCGCAGCCTCGAACTCGCCCGCGAGCAGGGCTGCGAGCACGTCGCCTTCCCCGCCATCTCCACCGGCGTCTATCACTTTCCCAAGGACCGCGCGGCCAAGATTGCCCTCGGTCACGTGCTCGGCGATCTCCAGCAGCACGACCTGCCCGCCAGGGTCATCTTCTGCTGCTTCAGTGACGATGATGCGGCGGTGTATCGCGAGACGCTGAACACCCGTCATCAGTGGATGTTCAACCGTAAGCGGGCGTGAGCCGGGTTATCCATTTCTGATTTCTAATTGCTGATTGCTGATCTCTCCCCTTCGATCTGTTTGTGTCGATTAGGCCCTTGCTGCCGTTCGAGTCGAGTTTGGCGCGAAAATCGAATTTTTTGATCTTGTCGCGCTTAAGGGGCCTGCCGTGTAGGACGATGAATTCGTTCAGACGCACGGTATGAACTGCATCGATGTTGAGGGTAGCCATGTTTTTCGGTTCCGATAAGAGCAAGTTGACGCACGAGTGTGGAGTTGAGCCCTTTCGGGCCGAATTTGAACGTGCGGCCAGCGTGTGGAACAGGCAAGTGAGACCTGTTCACGGAGGCTCGGAGGCTTCGCCGCAACCCGGTGCTTCACGGATGAACGAAAGGAGCCGGAGATGAGTCAGTAGCACGCCTCGCGCCGCGGCGGATGAATAAACGCCCGGCAAGTCGACGACGACCACGACAGTAATCGTTTCTACGCATCGGATCGGATCGGAGATCTGCGATCAAACTTAGGGCAGGAGGCCCGCCGCCCATGTTGGGCAAACTCGCGAACCTTTTTAACAGTGTTCACGGAGGACCTTCGCCATGAGTCGAATCAACACCAACGTCAACTCGCTGCTCTCGCAGCGCGTTCTCAACAACCAGAACAAATCGCTCAACACGTCGCTCGAGCGGCTGAGCACGGGCTTGCGGATCAACCGCGGTGCGGATGACCCGGCGGGCCTGATCGCCAGTGAAAACCTGCGATCGGAGAAAGCGTCGATCGCCGCGGCGATCAGCAACGCCGAGCGTGCCGACCAGGTGGTCAACATCGCGGAAGGCGGCTTGCAGGAAATCAACGCTTTGCTGCTGGAGATGCAGTCGCTCGTCGGCGAGTCGGCCAATGACGCCGGCCTCAGTCGTGAGGAACGTGAAGCCAACCAGCTTCAGGTCGACTCCATCCTGCAGACGATTGACCGTATCGCCCAGGCCACCAGCTTCCAGGGCAGCAAGCTGCTCAACGGCACGTACGACTTCACCGTCGAAGACCAGAACGCGGGCGTCGAAGGGTTCAAGATCAACGCCGCCAAGCTCGGTCACGACGATACCCGTGACGTGCAGGTGCTCGTCACCCAGTCCGCTCAGCATGCGGGCCTCTACATGGACATGGACGGCGCGGCTCTGAACCTCAGCAGCGCCGACGACCGCTTCGTGCTCGAAGTCGGCGGGGCCATGGGCTCGCGACAGTTCACGTTCGCCTCCGGCACGAGCCTCGAAGCCATGGCGACGCAGATGAACACCTTCAAGGAAGTCACCGGCGTCTCCGCAGTCGCCAGCGGCAACGGTCTGATCCTCAAGAGCACCGTCATGGGCTCAGATCAGTTCGTCTCCGTCGACATCGTCGACCACGGCGGCCAGGCCGGCGGCATCCAGAACTTCGAAGCGAACGATGCCAATGCGGTCGCCGCTGGCTCGACCGCCTTCGACACCGTCACCAACGCCATCCGTGACAAGGGCCAGGACGTCGGCGCGATCGTTAACGGCATCGCCGCCACCGCTCGCGGCGAGAACCTCCGCATCAACACCGACTTCCTCGACGTTGAGATTCAACTGTCCACGGAGGCGGCGCAGTCGCTGGATACCATCGACGCGTTCACCATCACCGGCGGCGGTGCGAAGTTCAACCTCGGCCCGAACGTCGATATCACCAACCAGGTCAGCATTGGCATTGGCAATGTCGCTGCCCGCAACCTCGGTACGCTGTCCAGCGGCTTCCTCGACGCCCTGGGCTCCAGCAAGGACGCCAACGTGGTCGACGGCGACCTGGCCAAGGCGCAGCGCATCGTTGACGATGCCATCACCCAGATCTCGGGCCAGCGCGGCCGACTCGGTGCGTTCCAGAAGAACATCGTCGGCGCGACCATCCGGTCGCTCGGTGTGGCTCTGGAAAACACCAGCGCTGCCGAGAGCGCCATCCGCGACACGGACTTCGCCTCGGAAACCGCCGAGATGACCCGGTCGCAGATCCTGCAGCAGGCGGCCACCAACGTGCTGAGCATGGCCAACAGCCAGCCTCAGTCGGTGCTCCAGTTGCTCGGCTAAGACGTGATTTAAACCAGGATCGCAGGAGATTCGCCCCGGCGAGCCTCCGATCACTGATGCGACCGGCGACCGGCTTACCCCGGTCGCCGGTTTTTTTTGTTGGTGCGGGAGGGGGGTAGGGGGGGTGGGATTGTGATTCCGGAGTGCCCACGGATGCCATCCGTGGGCTTTTAAATCCGTGAAGAGGGACGAAAATGGGGCTTGGACGGCGGGCTTCAAGCTTGGCGGGGTGAACCTCCGATAATGAGCCGGGGCGGGCCTGTTTTCGGCGAGTGGGGGCAATTGTCGTTGACGGAGCCCCCCCTCAGCGGCTACAACAACATGGATTTTTCAGGTCTCTCCGGGCGGCGGCCGATCAAGTCTTCAGGCTTGAGTTTGGACGCGGTGAGCCGCGATCCGCATGCCGCAGGAAATCGACCGACCCTCAGCGCGACGAGACGTACCGAATGAGTCTATCAAGGCGGCAGATGTTGCTGGCGAGTATGGGGCTGTTTGTGGCCGGCTGTGCGCCGACGCAGACCAGTGTCTCGCGTCGGCCGGGCACGGAATGGCCCGGTTCGGTTGATCGGCCGCGCCAGCAGCGCAGCACGCGTGTCGACCCTCGGCCGCGCGATACGCCGACCGCCCCGACGCCCCGCCAGGTGCCGGCTCACGCCGACGGCCTCAATGCGGTCGCCCGCAGCCGGTGGGCCTCTGCCGGGCCTGTCACCAGCCGGGTCAACCCGATGAACGGTGTCAGCCGAATCACCGTGCACCACGAGGGCTGGACCAGCTTCTGGGACAACGGCGAAGCGTCGACCGCCGAGCGCATCGAGCGGATTCGCAACGTCCACGTTCGCGATCGTGGGTGGGGCGACATCGGCTACCACTACATCATCGACCGCAGCGGCCGCATCTGGCAGGGCCGAGCCATCGGCTACCAGGGCGCCCACGTCGGCGGGGCGAACGAAAACAACCTCGGCATCATGCTGCTGGGCAACTTCGACCAGCAGAGCCCGACGGATGTGCAACTGGATCGGCTGGTCTCGTCGCTCCGCTCGCTGATGCGGACGCATAACGTAGCCAACCACCGGGTGTACACGCACCAGGAGTTGTCGCCTTCCGCCTGCCCGGGCCGAAACCTCCAGCCCCGGATGGTGAGCCTGAGGCGGGGCGGGTACCTGACGTGAGTTTTTCAGGGGGGCGCTGGATGCAGCCGACGGATTCGCTGTGCTGTATCCGTGGGCTTTATTTGAGCCGACTGGCGGCCCAAACTTTACCGACTTGAAATTCCCGGGCGAAGCTGTCATAATGCTCGGCTCGACCTGACGAAACATCATTGGCCCCGTTGAAAACCGGAATAGTAGACCCATGGCTCACTCCCTGAGCGCCAAGAAGCGAATTCGCCAGAACACCAAGCGCCGCGCCCTTAACCGTTGGCGCAAGGCGGGTTTCCGTGCATCCATCAAGGCATACCGAGAGACGATTCTCCACGGTTCCGTTGAGGACGCGCAGAAGCAGCTGAACGGCATTTACAAGCTGCTCGACCAGGTCGCTGCCAAGGGTGCGATTCATCGCAACACCGCAGCCCGCTACAAGGCCCGCCTCGCGGTTCGTCTGAACCACAAGCGTTCCGCCGCCGCCTGAGCGAGGAATCGATAACTGGAAACTGACCTGCAACCCCGGCTTGCCCGGGGTTGTTTTTTGCGCGCGGCCGCCTCCCGGGGTGATGCCGAGGGCTTGGGGTGGGGTCGTAACGATCAAGCAGACCTGGGCGGATTGTTTATGACGGTGATGCCGGTTGGGCGCTAAAGCGGGCTCAGAGCAAGGCCGATAAAGCCGGTGGACCAAACGTGGGGCGAGCGTGCGAGCGCTCGGCCGATGATTGATTAGTTACACACGGCAAACGGTTTTCAACCGAGAGGGCAGGGCATGATGAGCTGGCATAAACGATTCGGCGTGGCGGTGGCGGCGGTGGGCTTTCTGGCATTGCCCGCCTGCGAAATGTCGATGAGCCGTAAGTGCAACGAGAAGCCGCAGGAACAGCTCGCCGAGCGCGACACGAAAACCGCGCCGGCCCACGGGCAGCGTGGCGAGTCTGTTGTGTTCGAGGGCGATACCCGCCATCACGGAAGCAACGCCGCGGTGGTGCGTGTTGCCGGCGGGCCGCGCGTGGGTTCGCATGGCCTGTTCGGTCAGGTCGGTGACGGCCGAACGGCGATGCCCATCGGTGCGGACGGGCCGGACAACCTTCGCCAGGTGACGTTCACCCGCGAAGGCGGCGACTTCGACCCGGCGGTCGACCCCAACGGCCAGTGGCTGGTCTACGCGTCGACGCGACATCGCGAGACGGCGGACCTGTTTCTCAAGCGGGTCAACGGCACGACGGTGACGCAGCTGACCAACGATCCGGGCAACGATGTGACGCCGGCGTTCAGTCCGGACGGCACGCGGATCGCGTTTTCCAGCGACCGCTCGGGCAGCTTCGACCTTTACATCATGGACGTTCGCGGCGGTCAGCCGGTGCAGGTGACCAGCGATTCGACGCATGATATTGCTCCGACGTTTTCGCCGGACGGCAGCAAGCTGGTGTATTCGCGCTACGGCTCGCCGAGCGGTCAGTGGGAGATGGTCGTGCTGGATCTGGACAACCCCGGCACGCGTCGGATCATCGGCACGGGGCTGTTTCCGCAGTGGTCGCCGGTGGACAATCGGATCGTGTTTCAGCGTCCGCGTCAGCGTGGGACGCGCTGGTTCAGCGTGTGGATGGTGGAGCTGAATGAAGAGGGTGAAGTGAGCACGCCGACGGAGATTGCAGCGAGCTCGAACGCCGCGGTGATTACGCCGCGTTGGAGCCCTGAGGGTGATCACATTGTTTTTTGCACGGTGATCAACCCGCCGGCCGATAACGACATCAGGCCCGCCCAGGCGGATATCTGGGTGGTAAGCGCCGATGGGCGTGGCCGGGCCCGGCTGACGACTGGCAGGTTTGCCAACCTTCAGCCGACCTGGGCCAGCGATGGGGCGATTTACTTCGTCTCCGACCGTGCGGGCAGCGAGACGGAAAACATCTGGGCCGTGCGTCCGGACCGTGCGTTGCACCTGGCTGGTTCGGGTGGCCGGGGTGATCACTCGGCACGCGTCGGGACGGAATGAGTTTCGCGTTTCGAGTTGGCGGTTTCGAAGCTTTCAGTTGAAGCTTCGAGTCGAGTCGGAAACCTCTCGCGGAGGCGAGGGGTGAAAACCAGGCAGGATGCCATGACAAGTAAACAGGTCATGTTGATCGCGGCCGCGATGCTGGTCGCGTCGGCGACGGTGATACTCGTCGGCTGTGCGGAGTTTCGCCGCGCCAGGCCGGCCGAGCCGTTGAACGCGCCTTACGACGAACGTCAGGTGTGGGCGGTCGCGCCGCTGATGAACGAGTCAGGCACGCGACACGCGAACGGCGTTCGGCTGGCGGAGCAGTTGGCGCGTCAGCTGGAGACAGCGGCGCCGCTGAGTGTGGTGGCGGTGAACCGTGTGCTTGACGCGATGGATGCGTTGGGGCTGAGCATGGTGTCCAGCCCCGCCGAGGCAGAGAAGCTTCGGCAGACGCTGGGGGTGGATGCGCTGGTGGCGGGGACGGTGACGGCGTACGACCCGTACGACCCGCCGAAGCTGGGCTTGAGCGTGGAGTTGTACGCAGGCCCGCTGCCGCAGGCTGGCGTGACGCTGGACATGCGTGAGTTGAGCCGGGCGTCGACGGATGAGATGTCACGGCCGGAACTGCCCGGAAGTCAGATAGGCGGCGGGCCGGTAACGGTGATCAGCGGTTACTTCGATGCGGCGGACCCGCGCGTGCGTGAGCAGCTTCGGACGTACGGCACGCAGCGGGGCACGGAAGCACACGGTACGCGGGAATGGCGGCAGTATCGCATCAGCATGGACCTGTACAGCGAATTTGTCAGCTACCAGGTGAGCTGGCAGTTACTTGAGGCTGAAGCTCGTCGACTGAACCTGTCGGCCGACGAGCAGGACGAGTCCGCTTCTTAGTCGATCCCGCGCTTCGCCGGGTCGGCCACTGGACCCGGACGTGGAGCGTGTGGATGTATTCCAACAACGAACAATTTGATCGGCCCGAGCGGGACCGCCCGTCGATGAACGACGACGCGGCCGGGAGCGCTGTCGATGCGCCGTCGCGCGAGCTGGTGCTTGTGAAAAAGGGGCAGCGATTCGTGTTCCGCTGTCAGCCGGGCGAGGAAGCGGCGCTGCTGGGGCAGTTGCGCGAATTGGTCGACGATCCGGAAGTCAACTTGAGCTGGTTTGATGTGGCGGTGCTTTCGCATCAGGTCGGCGAACGGCTTGCGCGTCGGCTACGCGAGGCGAAGTCATCGCCGTGACGAACGAAGCACGATGAGCAAAACCCCTTCCGCGGGAAGGGGGGCGATCGAGGATTAAGGGACTGCGTCGCGTGGCTGCGGCGCCCAGGGAAGGATTGAATTGATGGCCGGGCATATTCCGCTTACCGAACAGTTTGTCGAGTATCTGCGCTCCGAGCGCCACTTCAGCCCGTACACCGCCCGCTGCTACGGCGCGGACCTGCGGCAGTACGCGGAGTATCTGGCCGAGGGCGAAGTGCTGGAGCACGCGGAAACGGCGCTGATCGAACAGGTGCAGCAGCGTATTCGCACTGCGGACGCGATGACCATTCGCGGGTTCCTCGCGCATCTGGATGCGTTTGGATACTCGCCGGCGACGACGGCCCGCAAGATCGCGACGCTGCGCAGCTTTTACAAGTGGGCGCAGAGCCGATCGCTTTGCGAAGTCAATCCGATGCTGCTGATTCGCACGCCCAAGCAGGCGAAGCGGCTGCCCAAGGCTATTGCGGTTGAGCATGTTGAAAAGCTGCTCAGTGCACCGGACCCTCACGAAACACTGGGTGCCCGCGACCGGGCAATTCTCGAAACGCTTTACTCCACCGGCGTGCGCGTGAGCGAGTTGGCGGACCTGAACCGCAGTGACCTCGAACTGGAAACGCAGACGCTGCACGTTCGCGGTAAAGGCAAGAAAGAGCGCATCGTGCCGCTGGGCTCGCATGCGATGGCGGCGATCAAGCATTACCTGACGTTGCTCGAGCCGGACCCGCGGTTCCGCGCCTTGCGTGAGCAGTCGATGATGAACCCGACCGTGCCGTTGTTTGTGAATAAGAACGGCAGCCGACTGAGCAGCCGAAGCGTTCGACGCAAGCTGGACAAGTACCTCAAGCAATCGGGGCTCGACCCGGCGATCAGCCCGCATACGCTGCGTCACAGCTTTGCGACGCATCTGCTGGACAATGGTGCGGACCTGCGCAGCGTGCAGGAACTGCTCGGGCATCAGTCGTTGTCGACGACGCAGATATATACGCACCTGTCATCGATCAGGTTGCGCACGGCGTATGACCAGGCACACCCGCGAGCGGTGTGAGACGGTGATGCTCAAAATGGGCAGATGCCCGCAGCGTAACGCTGTGGGCTTCGCGCGACGGTTGTTTGATTCACGATTTGAACGATGCAAGACGCGTGAGTCGAAGAAAAGACATTGTGGATATACCCGGGGTGAAGGTTACGTCGACGGACGAGCGGCCAGGGGTGTCGCTGCGCGGTCGGCCGTGGCTTGCGGTCATGTTCAAATGCTGCCAGGCGTATAGCCGGGTGTACCGCAATCGCGAAGCGACGGCGTACGAAGGGCGCTGCCCCAAGTGTCATCGGCCGCTGCGGGTCGCGATCGGACCGGGCGGAACGAGTACGCGCTTTTTCGAAGCGTTGTAGGAATGCGATGCGGATGAGAGCGTGTGCCCGATGGCGATGGAGCCCATGGATTCGCTGCGCTACATCCGTGGGCTTTGTGATGGGGTCACCGTCAGACATTTGAGGTTTCGGTGGCGCCTTCCAGTTGTACTGCCATGCGGACGAGTTCGGCGAGTGAGCCGGCTTCCATTTTTTCCATGACATGAGCGCGGTGGACTTCGACGGTCTTGGGGCTGAGGTCCAGCGAAGCGGCGACTTGTTTGTTGAGTCGACCTTGAACGACCATCTCCATGACCTGGCGTTCGCGCGCGGTCAGCCGGGCGATTCGACGTTTGAGCAACTGTTTGCTTGCGGATTCGAGTCGACGTTTTTCATCGTGTTTCAAGGCATGCTGGATGCGGTCGAGCAGTTTTCGATCGCTGAAGGGTTTTTCAATGAAGTCGACGGCACCGGCTTTCATGGCGCGGACAGCGAGGGGCACGTCGCCGTGGCCGGTGATCACGACGAAGGGAAGGCGGACGCCCATTTCGCGAAGGCGGTCTTGAAGATCGAGCCCGCTCATGCCGGGTAGTCGAATGTCTGCGACGATGCAGCCGAAGGGCAGGCGGTCCATTTCGTCGAGCCGTTCGAGCAGGTGGTCCGCCCGGTCGAAGGCCTCAACACGCACGCCCGCGGACTCGACCAGCCATGCGAGTGAATCACGCACAGCTTTGTCATCGTCGACTATGAAAACGGTCGTTTGCTTTGTCATGGCACGATTGCTCCTCGCGTTGCCGAACAGCAGGGCAGAGGGGGCAAACGGTGGATTTTTCGTGTCGCGTTCCCGATGGATACGACATTTTTCGGCGATCGCCGAATTGTGAAAGAGAGGGTGCCCCCACCCTGTTACCTCCAGTGTAAATCAGCGAAGCCCATATACCAATAACGTTTTGGGTCAATTGATCATTTTCCCGCACCGCATCAGCCAAACTACCAGATACGCACCGGTCATTGGCTGAGGTGCACTGGTTCTTCTGGCGTTGCATGGTCCTCCGAATGCAGGGCGCTAGAATCGCGAGATTCTGTTGCTGTGAGCGGGAGGTTTGGACGATGCTGTTACCGCGCGTTGAAGGGACGCCGGCCGGCCAGTGGTTCACGCCACGGTCGGCTCGGCGGGTGCTATGTGTGTTTCCGCGTTACGCCGATTCGTTTGGTACGTTTCAGCATGCATACCCGTTGTTGAACGTTCGGGCGTTCATGCCGCCGCAGGGGCTGCTGCTGATCGCGGCGTATTTGCCGCGGCAGTGGGAAGTACGCTTCGTCGATGAGAACGCACGGTCGGCGGACGATCACGATTATGCTTGGGCCGATGTCATTTTTATTTCCGGCATGCACGTGCAGCGGCAGCGCATCGAGCAGATCAACCGTGAAGCGCACCGCCACGGCAAGCTCACCGTGCTCGGTGGGCCGAGCGTGTCCGCCTGTCCGGACCACTATCGTGATATTGATCTGGTGCACCTCGGGGAACTCGGCGATGCGACCGACGCGATTGTTCAACACATTGATCGCAGCGTCGAGCGGCCGGGTAAGCAGCTGGTCTTTCGGACGACCGACCGGTTGCCTATGGATGAATTTCCGATCCCCGCGTATCACCTGCTCGACTTGCGGCAATACTTCCTCGGCAGCGTGCAGTTTTCTTCCGGTTGTCCGTTCATGTGCGAGTTCTGCGACATCCCCGCGCTGTACGGCCGAAGCCCACGGTTGAAATCGCCCGAGCGCGTCTGCGAAGAGCTTGATGCGATGCGGGCCGCCGGCCTGCGCGGCGCGGTCTATTTTGTGGACGACAACTTCGTGGCCAATCCGCACGCGGTGCGCGATCTGCTGCCGAAGCTGATCGACTGGCAACAACGCCACGGCTATCCGTATCGACTCAACTGCGAAGCGACGCTGAACCTTGCGAAGATGCCCGATACGTTGGCGATGATGCGCGAGGCGAATTTCACCACGGTGTTCTGTGGTATTGAAACGCCTGAGCCTGAGGCGCTCGAAGCGATGCGCAAGACACAGAACACACGGCAGCCGATTCTCGATGCAGTGCGAACGTTGAATGAGCATGGCCTGGAGGTGGTGTCGGGCATCATTTTGGGACTGGACACGGACACGCCCGACACGGCGGACCGGGTGCTTGAGTTTGTCGAGCGGTCGCAAATTCCGCTGCTGACGATCAACCTGCTTTACGCGTTGCCCAAGACGCCGTTGTACGACCGGCTGGTGGCGGAAGGGCGGGTGATCGATGAGCCCGGCCGAGCGACGAACGTGGTGTTCAAGTTGCCTTATGAGCAGGTGCTGGGAAGTTGGCGTCGGTGTATTGACGAGGCGTACGAGCCAACGAAGTTGCTTGCGCGGTTTGCATGGCAGGCGGAGCATACGTTCAGGCATCGGCTGCACCCGAAGCGGAAGGTGACGGCGGGGGAGATGGCGCATGGTCTGGGTGTGGTTCGACGGGTCGTGTGGCAGGTGGGGTGGAAGAGCTCGTATCGGCGTGCGTTCTGGCGGGTGGCGTGGCCGCTGCTGAAGCAGGGGCGGGTGGAGGATGTGATTCACATGGCCGTGGTGAGCCATCACCTGATCCGCTTTGCGCAGGACACGCGTCGCGGCTTGGGGGAGGCAAGCTTTTATTCGGAGCATAGGGATGAGGCGGTGGCGACGGCGGCGCTTCGCGGGTGAGGTGATCGCTGGCTACGATACGCGGCATGGACGAGACTGTGATCTGGGCAATCTGGTTGGCGGTGGCGTACCTGGCGGGCGCGGTACCGTTTGGCATTTTCATCGCGCGATGCCAGGGGGTGGACCTGCGTGCGGTTGGCAGCGGCAATGTCGGGGCGACCAACGTCGGTCGAGCGCTGGGTAAGAAGTGGGGGTTGATCTGCTTTGCGCTGGACGTGACGAAAGGGCTCGCCCCGGTGGTGGGCTATGGCATTGCCAGCGGGCAGATCGCGGGCACGCCGGATGAGGCGGCGGCCGGCGCGGCGCTGGCGGCGGTGATGTGGCTGAGCATCGCGGCGGCGACGGTGGTGGGGCATGTGTTCCCAGTGTGGCTGAGGTTCAAGGGCGGCAAGGGGGTGGCGACCGGGCTGGGGGCGCTGCTGGGGGTGTGGCCGATGTTGACCGTGCCGGCGGCGGCGGCGGTGGTGCTGTGGCTGGTGGTGGTGAAGCAGACGGGTTACGTGAGCCTGGCGAGCATGGTGGCGGCGGGCTTGCTGCCGGTGTTGGCGGCGGGTAGCGGGGTGGTGCTCGCGCGGCCGACGGGGGAGGTGGCGGTGTACGTGGCGGTGACGGCGGCGCTAGCTGGGCTGGTGGTGTTGCGGCATCGCTCGAATATCAGCCGACTGCGCGAGGGCACGGAGGATAAGGTGGGTTGGGCAAAGCGCGGGTGAGCGTTGCGATCCGCCAGGCGATCGGCGGGGCGAGGCGACAGTTCATAGATCTATGATTGCGTGCAAGGTCAAAATGAGCATGTCGACGGCCGTGACGTCAGGTTTCTTCAAAGTAGCTGGCGACGAGGATGAGCAGCCAGGCAACGACGAGCACGGCGAAGATGCTGAAGCCGGTCGGGCCGGCGATGTTGGCGGCGAGCATGAGGACGAGGATGGCGAGGAGCATGAGCCCGCCGACGACGGCGATGGTGGTGGTGCGCAGGTGTTTGTCGAGCCAGAGGCGGGTTCGGTCGGTGGGTGTGATGGGTTCGCCGACGCCTTCGTGAGTGGCGTGGTCAAAGTATTGCCCGCATTCGGGACATTGGCCACGGAGGCCGAGGCCCGTGAGTTCGTAGCCGCAGTTGCTGCATGTGTCGGTTGCTTCCAAGTCCAACATGATAACTTGTATTTAAGTAGATATTCGGCCGTGGCGCTTTCAACCACGCCCGATCGCCCTCGTTGCGACCGCGCGTGGAGCGGACTATGCTGCACGATTGTTCGGTGCGGTTTATGCCTCCACCTCTCGCTACTCTATATAAAGGCCGGAGGCGTGAAATATTCATTCTGCGTGGACGGCGCGGTGTTCCCCACGCTCCGAGGTAAGCCGTCATGCCTGGTGCATCCCAGCACGGTTTCGGTTGACTTCCTGGATACAAGCGTCAACTTGAATCCGCTCGGAACACGTCTCAAGCACGGTTTAATCAGGGTTTCACGTTAATGAGCGGGCCCAATCCAGCACGACTGACCGGACGTCACAATCGGGTGATGGTGCTGGCGCCGATCAATGCGAGTTACGCCCGGGGAATGTTCCGGGGGGTGAGCCGTTTTGCCAACGGGTCGGGACGGTGGACGCTTTCGCTCCAGAATGAGTTCGATCCCCGGTCGGCTCATCCTGGTGAACTGTTCGATTCGGAGCCGGTGGACGGGTTAATCACATTGACGCTTTCTCCCGATTGGCTGAAGCAGGTCACAGAACGCAGAATTCCGGTGGTCGGGGTGAGCGAGAAGCTTGAGGAGCACTCGATTCCGTGTGTCCTTGCTGACAACGAGGCAATTGCGCAGATCGCCCTTGAGCATTTTCAGGAGCGTGGCTACGCACATCTGGGATACAGTGGCGGACGGCATCGGGACAGAGATCAGCGCGGCGTGTGCTTTCAAAGAGCCGCCGAGGCCGTGGGCCTGAGTGTTCATTGTTATGACCGTACGATCTGGGAGTCGCCGGGCGAGGATCGCACGGCGGTTTCGCGCGCGGGGCGTGCTCGTTGGCTTGAGAGTCTGCCGCATCCGATCGGGATTTTGTGCTGGAGTGATCTGGCGGCGCGTACGCTGGCTGAGGCATGCGCCTCCTCCGACCTTCGCATGCCGGAAGATGTGGCGATTCTCGGCGTGGATAACGACGTGTTGATTTGCGAGATGACTCGGCCGTCGCTGTCGAGCATCGAACTATCGACCGAGCGTATCGGCTTCGAGTCGGCCCGGCTGCTGGACTCTTTGATGGGTGGCGAGTGGTCGCCGCACGCTGCGCCTGACAAGCCGATCCCGCGCATCCTCCCCGCGGGGGTGGTCGCGCGTGCATCGACGGACCACTTTGCTGTCAGTGATCCCGACATCGTCCGGGCCGTGCGTTACATCCGCGAATATTCGGTGGATGGAATCGGTGTCGAAGCCGTCGCCGAGCACGCAGGGCTGTCCCGCCGAAGCCTTGAGCGCCACTTCAAACGGCACTTAGGCTGCACGCCGCTTCAGGTGATCAGCCGAGTTCGCCTCGAGCGCATCTGCCGGTTGCTTTCGGATTCCGACGTCCCCTTGGCCCGCATCGCCGAGGCGGGAGGCTTCCAGAGCGTCCGTCATCTGCATCGTTTTTTCCGCCAGCAGACGGGCAGTACGCCCACCAGTTACCGACGTCTTCATCGTTTCGAGTAGGCGAAAGATGCTTGGCGCACGCATTGCCGATGGCTATCATCGGCCGGCCCCCAGTAGACGCAGTCAATTCCATCATCGTCAATATCGATCGATATGAGCCAAACCGCTTCCCCAATTCCGTCGGCTGCAACACCCGAACTTTCGCAACGGCTGCTTGAGGTGGACAACCTGGGCGTGTCGATTCACAGCGATGAGGGCGTCTTTCGCCCGCTTAACGGTGTGAGTTTCACCATCGACCGCGGACAGGCCATCGGCATCGTTGGCGAAAGTGGCTGCGGCAAGACCATGACCGCCAACGCTCTGTTGCGCATCCTGCCCCGTTCGGCCGAGATCACCTCCGGCAAGGCGACGCTTCGGCGTCACCATGCACCAGAGGCAGGCCTTGATCTCCTGCAACTGCCGGCCGACGGCAGGGAAATGCGTGCCATCCGCGGCCGCGACATCGCCCTGATCTTCCAGGAGCCGATGAGCGCCTTCAGCCCCGTGCACACGATCAGCAATCAGATCGGCGAGGCGATCCGCCTGCACGAGAATCTCGGCCGGCGTGCCACGCGCGACCGCGTGGTGGAGTTGCTCGACCTGGTGGGCATCCCCCAGCCGGAACGTCGGGCCGACGATTATCCCTTTCAGTTCTCCGGTGGCATGCTGCAGCGGGCCATGATTGCCTTGGCGCTCTCGGCTAATCCATCGCTGCTGATCGCCGACGAGCCGACCACCGCTCTCGATGTCACGGTGCAGGCCCAGGTGTTGCAGCTGATCAAACGCCTTCAACGCGAGATGAACATCTCGCTGATGCTTATCACACACGACCTCGGCGTTGTTGCGCACATGGTCGATTACGTCTATGTGATGTATCTCGGCCAGGTGGTTGAGGAAGGCCCGGTCGACGCGATCTTCGATCAACCGCATCATCCCTACACCAAGGCGCTGCTCAAGTCGATCCCGTCGCTGACGGAACAGCAGCAGGTGCTCACGCCGATTCGTGGCACCGTGCCGGACAGCCGCCATCCGCCCAAAGGCTGCCCGTTTCATGACCGTTGCGAGGAAGTGGTAGGCGAGGTGTGCAGCCAGCAAATGCCAGCACACTACGACGTGGGGTCGAAGCACCGTGCGCGTTGCTTCAAGTATACGCCGGTCCAAGTATCCGCCGCCGCCGGGCGAGCCAATGGGGATGCCGATGAGTGAGATGGCCAAAGATCTGATCCTGCAGGTGAAGCATCTGCGTAAGGCGTTTCCCATCCGGCGCGGGTTGCTGCGTCGTGAAGTCGATGCGTTCACCGCGGTGGACGATGTGAGCTTCACGATCCGGCGCGGCACGACCCTCGGGCTGGTGGGTGAAAGCGGCTGTGGGAAAACGACCACCAGCCGTATGATCCTGCGGGCGATTGACCCGAGTGATGGCGAGATTCTCTTCCGTCGACCTGCGGGCGACGTTGTTGATATCGCGGCGCTGTCGGCTGACAAACTCAAGCCGTTACGCAGCGAAATCCAGATGATCTTTCAAAGTCCTTACACCTCGCTCAACCCGCGCATGCCGGTGATGGAGTTGATCGGCGAGCCATTGAAGTCGCACGGCTGGAAGCGTCGGGATCGCGAAGATCGCGTGTATGAACTGATGCAACTGGTCGGCCTCGATCCGCGCCACGCCCAGCGATTTCCGCATGCCTTCTCCGGCGGCCAGCGCCAGCGCATCGGCATCGCCCGCGCACTGGCGCTCGAGCCGTCTCTCATCGTCGCTGACGAACCTGTTTCCGCGCTCGACGTGTCGGTTCAGGCACAGGTGCTCAACCTGCTCAAAGAACTGCGCGAACGGCTGGGGCTTACGTTCCTCTTCGTCTCGCATGATTTGAGCGTCGTTCGCTACCTCTGCGACGAGGTGGCGGTGATGTACAAGGGGCGCATCGTCGAATGGGCCAATACGCAGGCTCTGTACGAACAGCCGAGGCACCCTTACACCCACACGCTGCTCAAGGCAGCGCCGGCTCCGAACCCGCGCGTGCCATGGGTGGACCCGGCGGAGGACGCGAAAGCAAACAAGCCGAACGCTCCCTCGGCATCAAGCGATCAGACTGACAACGAAGCGGTCGGCTGTCCCTTCGCGCCGCGCTGCCCTCACGCCACCGCCCTCTGCCGTGAGAAGCAACCGCTTCTGGAAGATCAACAAGACAACCCTCGCTCCCCCCATTACGCGGCATGCCATCACGCTGGCGAACTGACCCTGGCGGGCGTGGCCCACGCGAAGGCATGAGCGACGTCGGCCGACTGAGCGTTTCCGATCGGACGGTCCCGGGGGGGACTTCGATGATCATTGATACGCATACGCATTTTTACGATCCGTTTCGGCCGCAAGGCGTCCCCTGGCCGACGCGCGATGATCGCGTGCTGTATCGGCGTGTCATGCCCGAAAATTTCCGCACCGCCGCAGCACCAAGCGGCATCGGCGCGACGATTGTGATTGAAGCGAGTCCCTGGGCGGAAGACAATCACTGGCTTCTGGAACTGGCGCGGACGGAGCCGTTGATCCTCGGCGTGGTCGGATCGGTCAACCCGGATAATCCAGCGTCTGCTTCGCAGCTTTCGCGTTTGGCTGACGACCGACGGTTCCGTGGCGTGCGATTGAGTTTGCCCAAGGCGGACCCTGTCGCTGCGCTGGCGACGCCGAGTTATCAGCGCGTGCTGAAACAGTTGGCGGATGCGCGGTTGACGCTGGATTTGCTTGTAAAGCAACCCGCAGCAGGGCTGTTTGATGAATTGCGCAAGCATCCCGACCTTCGCATCGTGCTGGACCATGTCGCGGTCGCGCCCGATGCGGATGGGCGTCCCGCCCCGGCCTGGGCGAGGTGGCTTGGTGAGGTCGGCCAACTTCCGAATGTGTACTGCAAGCTTTCCGGGTTTCTCGAAAGCGCTTCGCAGCGATATGCCTCCGTTCCGACGGATGCCGACTTCTACCGCGAGGTGTTCGACACGATGCTCGGTCGGCTAGGGCCTGCTCGATTGCTTTACGCGTCCAATTGGCCGGTGATCGACCGGGTTTCATCGTATGACGTGCATGCCCGTATTCTTCTTGCGTGGGCAGACGGGCTGGGCGAAGACACGCGCGAACGGGTTCTTTGCCGCAACGCCGTGGATGCGTATGGCCCATTGCCGGGGCTTGCAGACGAGGAGCCCGGGGGTCTGATGAGTTCGGCATGATCGGCCGAGGGCGCTCACGCCGAGTCGATGACGGATGACGTCGGAATCTGATCACGGCGGGTGCACCGCTGAATATCGAACGCCTGCTCGAATGCGGTCCATGTGGCTTCGTCGATTGGCGTGGTGGCGGAGTCGATGCCTTGATCCACCTCGCTTGCCGTCGCCGGGCCGAAGAGCACACAGCCATTGATGGGCAAGCTTAAGCAGAACTGAAGTGCAAGGTCGCGGAGATTGACGTTGTGTTGCTGGCACCACTGCCATATGGCATGGGCGCGCGGGTGCTGATGCTGATCGGGTTCAACGCCAGTCAGCGTGCCCATGCCCTGAGGGCTGCCCAACAGCAGGCCTACGCCGCGCCGCATGGCGTCCGGGATGGTATCGCCCAGTGCGGATTGATTGATTAACGTGTAGTTACTGAACGTCAGCACCACGTCCATCTGTCCCGTTTCCATGGCCCGCAAGTGGAAGGCGGACGGTCGGCAGCCGATGCCGATGTGACGCGCCAGCCCCTGTTCCTTCAGCCGAAGCATCGGTTCAAGCGCGTCTGCCAAGGCGGACTCGATCTCGGGCGGGTCGTGGATCAGCAGCAAATCAACGTGGTCTACCCCCAGAGCCGACAGGCTCTGCTCGAAACCGCGGTTGATGGCTTGAGCGGTGAAGTCCGCCTGCTCGCCGGGGCGCACGCCGACCTTGGTGGAAACGTACACACTGTCTCGCGGCAGGTCCGCCAATGCCTGGCCGAGCCACCGTTCCGCCTTGCCGCCTTGATACCTCGGTGCGGTGTCGAAAAAGTTGATGCCCCGCTCAAAAGCGCGATGCACCGCCTCGACCGCCTCGACCTCGGAGCCGTTGCGCGCCCCGATCCACGCGCTGCCCATCCCCAATGCAGTGGGCCGCATGGACGTTCGGCCGAGTTGGCGAATTGGCAGCGAGGATTGAATCACGTTCCGTGTGGGCGTCCTAAGTTAGAGCTGCGCGGGCAGTCGCATGGCATGGCGTAGTTGGGGTCGGTGTCGGCCAAGCCGACGCCGCCTGATTGCTGTCCGCCCCCTGGGGACGTGGCTCACGACACTGGCCTCTTCCACACTTCAACGGCAAGTACGTCAAGCACAGCACGTGAGTTACCGCACTATGCCTTCACATCATATTCGCGTCAGGCAGCCCCTGCACGATACGGCCGCTTGTGAATATAAGACAAGTTAAAAACACGTCTTGCGGTTTTGCTCGGCGTCGCCCGCATGCCCCGAAACATCCGCCCGGCAGGCCAGCCTGTCGCAATATGTCCCTATCTGGTCGCAATATGGAATTGTCGCCCGTTAGTGATGAAGTATCGTTGTCGCTGGAGCGTCAGGCGCAGTGCCCGGGCGCCAGCTTGGAAGTGCCTCTCTAGAGGAAACGGTCATGTCCCTTTCTGTCTCAGATCTGCATCAGCCTGAGCCGGGTGAAGCTCGCCGCGTCGGCGTCGTCCGTCGGCCACGCAAGCGCCTGCCCGGCTTCACGCTCATCGAGCTTCTCGTGGTGATCAGCATCATTGCCCTGCTGATCGCGATTCTCTTGCCGGCGTTGTCTGCCGCACGCGAGGCGGCGCGTCAGACCCAATGTGCAAGTAACCAACGGCAGATCATCCTCAGCACGGTGACGTGGGCGGTCGACAACAACGGAAGCCTGCCGCCGTTTCGTCTCACGTCGACAACCCCATACCGTGTCACCATGGACGCATGGGCACAAATGGCGATGTACCGATGGGAAGGCGGCAACCGCTTTGTGTTAAATCATGGCTTATTGCACGAGCAGGATTATTTCAGCGAACCGGGCGGATTTTATTGCCCCAGCGCGAAGCTCGATATGTTGAAATATGACCGGCAGCCGCAGCCGATTGGCAGCGAGCCGTATGTTGGGCCAAACTCTCCGGCAAACTTCGTTCAAAGCTCATATATGTTCAACCCGCTTCGCAGCCCCCCACCGAATCTGGCGTATGTGAAATTCCAAGAACTGGACGACCTCGGGTCGGGTGATCTGTTCACGATGGATACCCCCCGATTCGGCAGCCACACGATGGGCGTTGACGGGAACTCACACAGCATGGGCTGGAACCGTGGCGATGGGGACGGAAGCGTGCGTTTCATTAACGATGCGTATCTGCACGACTACCTTGAGACCAACACCCACAGCAACGTAACTTACCGGGATTTTTTTAATCAGGTCAATGAGAACTATTGACGTATGGTGTTGTATCCATCGTAAATCACTTCATGTGTTTTTGTCGGGCACGATGCGCTGACTGATGCGAGAAGTAGATGGAAGTTTTAAGCATTCTAAAGCACTTTCAATTAGGAGAGAAAAGTAATGGGCATATCATTTGCGCGATTCCGTCGAGGTGTGCTGGCAACTACGGCCTGCTTTGCGTTTGCATGTGTAGCCAATGCCGACTTTGTATTGGTCGACGACTTTGAAAGCTATGCGGTGGGCACCACACCGGTTGGGCAGGGAAGTGGGTGGAGTACGAATTTGACCACCAACCTGGCACATGGCTTTGGCGTGGCCCTTGATCCTGCCGGCAGTGGGAATCAGGTTGCCAGGTTGAACATTGAAAACCCGCGCTACGTTGCGAATTCGAACCATGTCATTCCGGATGGAAATGTCGGCACGCTGCTTTTCCAGATATACCGTCCTGAAACGTCTTCGGTGCTTGATATGGCGGCTGGTTTCACGGCCGAGTTTACGGGCACCAATGGATGGCTTAGCGCGGGTGACTTTGCTACGCCGCTTCGTATTAATAACAACGCTGATCTATTACAAATATACGACAGCAACGGGTTTGCCGAGGTAACAGAGCCGGAGGGCCTCAGTCCATTACCAGGCGGTGAGTGGTATACCGTCTGGATGGTGGCTGATACCAACACGGACACATGGACGCTCTATGTTGAGGGCGGTGAATACGAAGAGCAAACACAGGTACAGGCCGGCTCGATCTCAGAGTTTGGATTCCGCGGAGGAACCGGCGCGGCAGACCTGCTGCATTTCGGTTTCCTTGCGAACGCCAGTCAGGGCGCGAATATGCCGGTGTACCTCGACAATTTCTATGTGGACACCGACTCCATGCCGGGTGGCAATTTGTCTAATCCGATTCCTGAACCCGCATCATTGATGCTGCTGGGACTTGGCAGCCTGGCGATGCTCGCACGGCGTCGCAAGACGACGGCTGAAGATGAGACGCTTGGATAACCTGTGAGGTGTAACACCCTGCGGCGTTGGGTTTACCTGGTTCCTGCCGTCCGCATTTGGAGCGTCAGCCGCAGTGTATGGACGCGAGCCTGGAAGTATCGCAGGGCCTGTACCCATCGGGTTCAATACCAGCGATGGCAGCAGTTGATGTTTCCTATCGAGCGTCATCTTGCCGGATGAATCGACAAGGGCGGCCGGCATTACAGCGTCGGCCGCCCCGTTTTACTTGTCCGCCAAGGGGGGCGACTGCTTGGCCATGGCTGACGCATAGTGTCCTCGATTGGTTGCAATTTGGACTTGTTGGCCCGCCTCGCACAGAACACAATACGCTTGATTCAAAATCACCTCGTCGCGGCAATCAGAATACGCGCAAAACTGAATTTGATGCAGGATTCATGAAATGAAGCAGTCACCAATGATAATGAAATTAGCACGCGCTTCGCGCATGAACTTTGCAGTCTTGGTTTGCCTGTTGTGGTCTTCGCCGTTGCTGGCGGTTGAGTACCACGTATCGCCGATGGGTGATGATGCGAATGTCGGTAGTGCCGACGCTCCGTTCGCGACGCTTGAGCGTGCTCGTGATGCGGTGCGTGAGCGGCGGGAAGCGGTTGCTGAATTTGAGGGTGCGACCGTTATAGTGCACGAAGGCCGATACGAACGCCGAGCGACGTTGGTGCTGGATGCGAACGATGCGGGCGAGCCGAATGCTCCTGTTGTGTATCGCGCCGCCGATGGCGCGAGGCCCTTGTTTGATGGCGGCTATCTTGTTGACCCGACGCATTTCGCACGGGTCGATGACGATCAGATTCGTGAACGGCTGCTGGAGTCGGTGCGCGATGATGTGCTTCAACTCGACCTGGGGGCGCTGGGCATTACGGACTACGGCAGCTTCGGGCCGCGCGGGTGGGGGCGGTCCGAGATCGCTGCTCCGATGGAGTTGTTCATCGATCGGATGCCGCAGTCGATCGCCCAATGGCCGAACGAAGGCTCAATTCCGCTCGGCGAGGTTCATGACCGGGGCGGTGCGCCTCGCGAGGGCGACCAGAGCAATCGCTCCGCTGTCTTTGAATACAACACCGAGCGTGCGGAGCGATGGGTTGATGCAAACGATCTGCATATCGCCGGTCACTTTGGCGTCACCTGGGCACACGATACCATTGGTATCGCAGAGGTAGATGTTGAGGCGGGCACGTTCACGACTGACGGGGCTCATTATTACGCCTTTGCACAACCCGGTCGGCCTGCGAACTTCCAGACGCATTACGTCGCGGTCAATCTGCTTGAAGAGATCGAGCAGCCGGGCGAATACTTTATTGATCGCGAAGCGGGGAAGCTTTATATCCTGCCGCCACACCCGCTCACCTACTCGACCGTTCAGCTTTCCGCTCTTGACGAGCCGTTCGTACGTATTGAAAACGCTTCACATGTTCGCATTGAGGGGCTGACGTTCGAGAACACGCGTGGCGATGGCATCGTGATAGCCGAGGGCAGTGATAACCGTATTGCGGGATGTACGTTCCGTGCCCTTGGCGGCATTGCGGTTGATATGGAGGGCGGCAGGGGCCATCAGGTGTTTGACTGCGACATCTACTACACCGGCCGAGGCGGCATCCGCGCCAGCGGCGGCGATCGCCAGTCGCTTGAGCCGGCTGAGCATCGCATCGTTAACAATGATATTCATCGCTTCAATCGGTGGATTCGTGGATACAACCCCGGCATTCGCGCTGAGGGCGTAGGTATTGAAATTGAGCACAACCATCTGCATCACAGCGACCATCAAGGTATTACCTTTGCCGGCAACGAGCATCGCATGGCTTTCAATGAGCTGCATCACCTGCTCAAAGACATTTCCGACATGGGCGCGATCTACGCCGGCCGCGATCCAACGTTCGCAGGCAACGTGATCGAGCACAATTTTTTCCATCACCTGAGCATGCAACACGAAGGCGGGCCGGGCGTGCAGGCGATCTTCTTCGATGACGATACGATTTACATCGCACGCGTCTTTGGCAATGTCTTTTATCGCGCCGGCTCGACCGGGGTGATCAAGTTCAACGGCGGAGGTGGGGCATCGGTCGCCAACAATGTTTCGATCGAAGGCCCACGGTTCCTTCAGGAAACACCGGGCGACGTGGCGGGTATCGATCGGGCGATTCGCAAGATCACAACAGACTACCGCGGGAGTCACAACTTTCCCGAACGTATCGCCGCGATGCGCGTGGATGAGGAGCCGTATCGCAGCCGATACCCCTATATTTACGAAACGGCTTTTCATGGCTACAACGAAGGGACACCCAGATGGAACAACGTCATCGTCAGAAATAACGATGAGATGAGGCATTTTGTCAATCCTGGTGATCTCAATTTTGCTATTCGTTCCAATGCTCCCTGGCTGAACATGGTCGCCGAGGATGTCTACGACCGGGTGCATGGTGCGGATGGGCAAGACATCGCGTTTGAGCAGATTCCGTTCGGCCGCATTGGATTGAAGGAAACCACGCATCGGCCCGCGCTGGGGCCGATCGCTTTCAGCAAACTCGGGCCTGCTGACGACACGGCCGAGCTTGATGCGAATGCTGTTGAGCTGTGGTGGCAACCGTCTTACAACGCAGACCGTTATCATCTGGTTGTCGCTCGCGACCGCGAACTGACGGACATCGTGCTCGACAAGCAGGCCGTTACCCATAATGTCAAGCTTGATCAGCTTGAGCCGAATCGGACGTACTACTGGCAGGTTTATGCCGCAACCACCCGGTCGCGTTCCAATCGAGGTCTGCGGATTGCCTCGGAGGAGCCTTGGCAGTTTAAGACCGCCGGTGCGCGTGAGTGATCGGTGAAGGCAATATTGCCTCGGCTTCTTTTGTCCGGCCAAACAACCTTCGGCGGGGGCGCCGTTCGGTGATCGCTTGGGCACACGCACATGCCTTCAAGCTGTGGACGAAGTTTGTCTGTGAATTGCTGAACGTTGACCAGTGGAAGTAACGCTCGATGCATAAACCGCCTCGCTCATGGACATGGCGATCGCGCCTCACTCGCGCCGCGGTCTTTCTTGTCGTGCTTCTTGTGGTCATTGTCGTCCTGCGCCCAGGGGATGCTGAGGATGGGGAGCATGCCAGGCAGCGCGCAGCGGAATTAGTCCGCGCCGTTGAGTCTGATGGGGGGATTATTTCAAAGGATGCATGGCCGGCCTCCTGGTTCGAGGATCCTCAAACCGCGTCCGAGTTGGGCATCACCCAATTCGACGAGGCGGGTTCTTTGAAAGACAAAGTCCGTGCCGGTGAGCTGCCGCCGGTGGAAGAGCGGCTGCCGGCGGACCCCATCGTGGTTGAGCCTTACGCCCGAATCGGCGCGTATGGCGGGTGGGCCCGAATCGCCGGCTGGGAAACATTCTACTTCAGCCACTACGAAGGGCCGATGCGCATATGTCCCCAGGGGGCGACCGTACGGCTGAACCTGCTCGAACGACTCGTAATGTCCGAAGATGGAAAAGTCTTCACGCTTCACCTCAGGCCCGGCGTGAAGTGGTCAGACGGCCATCCGCATACCGCCGACGACTACATCTTCTGGTTTGAACACATCAACCGGAACTGGGAACTCAGCCCGCTGCCGCGCGAGCCGTTCGACGCGCCTGGCACGCGGATTACCAAGGTGGACACCTATACCGTCCAATACGAGTTCGAGTCGCCGCATTTCTACTTCGCCAACGACCTGGCCCATAGCGGACATCGGTTCCGGGTTCCCGCGCATTTCGCGAAGCGCTATCATGTCGACTTCGTTGAATCCGGGGATTTGAAGGCCAGGGCCCAGCGACTTGGCTTCATTAACTGGATGGATTACTTCAGCGCCGTTGTGGAACAGGGCTATCGTGGCAGCACCGTATTCAACCGTCCCACGCTACGCAGCCATCAGTTGGTCCGACGACAGCAACAGAACTTCTACTATGAACGCAATCCGTACTATCCGAAGGTCGACCCGCAGGGGCAGCAGCTGCCTTATGTCGATGGGATTACACGAATCCTTGGGCTTCGGCCGGAGATCGTGACGGCGCAGATGGTCGCCGGCGAGCTGACGATGGCGGCACTTGCCTTCGACGCCAGTTCCCTGCCGTTTCTGCTTCGCAACGAACAGCGGGGTGGGTACACGACCTATCTCTGGACTGAGTACCTGGCGTCGGCGTTGTCCATCAGCATTAATCAAACGTTCGCTGACCCTGCAGTGCGCGACATCCTTGCCGACGCCCGGTTTCGTCGAGCGCTCTCGATGGCGATCAACCGTCAGGAGATCAACGAGGCACGCTACTTCGGGCTCGGACGCCCCGGACCGATGTTCGTGCTGCCGACGAGCAAGTTCTACGATGAGGACACGTTTCGCCAGGCGCATGGTGAGTACGACCCGCAGGCGGCGAAGGCGCTTCTTGACGAGGTGGGCATCGTGGACCGGACCGGCGACGGCCGACGAAATCGGCCCGGCGGGGGCAAACTGAATCTCGTGCTCGAACAACCCGGACACCACGACCCCACGGTCGAAATGGTCCTCGAGCAATGGCGGGAGGTCGGCCTGGACATCCACCTGCGCGTCGTGCCGGGCTCGTTCCTGAGGATTCGCGCGGAGAGCAACCAGGTGCACATGGGCACGGGGCCCGGCGACCGCGTTGGCGACACGCTGTTCCCCAACGAGCCGATGTGGTTTCTTCCGTTTCGGCAAGGGCGCGACATGGTCACCTGGGGCCAGTGGGTGCGATGGTTTCAGACCGATGGGCAGGAAGGGCAAGAGCCCACGTCTGAAGCAAAAGACCTGATGAGATGGTGGAACGAGAT
This sequence comes from Phycisphaerales bacterium AB-hyl4, assembly GCA_041821185.1. Taxonomy (NCBI): domain Bacteria; kingdom Pseudomonadati; phylum Planctomycetota; class Phycisphaerae; order Phycisphaerales; family Phycisphaeraceae; genus Natronomicrosphaera; species Natronomicrosphaera hydrolytica. Next base: position 96,035 of record JBGUBD010000007.1, read on the forward strand.
GCGTTCCCATCCCGATCGCGCGGAGCGGATCAAGCTCGGCAAGCGCATCATGCAAAGCCAGGCCGAGCACGTATGGGCCATCGGCACCGTTGGCTTGACGCCTCAACCCGTGGCGGTCGCGAACCATCTGCACAACGTGCCCAAGCGTGGCTATTGGGGCTGGGACACCAAGCTCAATTACCCGTATCACCCCGAAACACACTTTATGACCACTCCGTCACCGTAGACGCAAACGCCCATGCTCAACTACGCCATAAGACGCACGTTCGTCATGCTCCCACTGCTGCTACTGATTTCCGTAGTAGTGTTCATCCTGATGGAATTGCCACCGGGCGACGCCGTCTCCGCGATGGTTGAGGGCTTGGAGATGGACGGCCAACCCGTGTCCGAGCAGCGCGTCGCTGCGCTCCGGGCGCGCTACCATCTCGACGATCCCCTGCACGTGCGCTACCTGCGGTGGATCACCGGCTTCCTGCGCGGCGACCTTGGTCACTCGATCACGCTCCAGCAGCCGGTCAACGAACTTGTATGGGAACGCCTGGGCTATACGGTCCTGATCTCGCTGCTGTGTGTGCTGTTTACCTTGATCGTCGCGTTTCCCATCAGTATCTACTCGGCGATATGGCAGTATTCGCTCTCGGACCATGCGTTTACCGTCCTGGCATTTCTGGGCATGGCTATCCCCAACTTCGTGCTGGCGCTGGCACTGATGTATGTCGGGCACCGGTACTTCGGATCGAGCATCGGCGGCCTCTATTCCGTCGAGTTCGAAGAAGCGCCGATGAGCTTCGCAAAGATGCTGGATCTATTGAAGCACATCTGGATTCCCGTGGTGGTCATCGGCACCGCCGGCATGGCGGGACTTGTCCGCACCATGCGCGCCAACCTGCTTGATGAACTGCCAAAGCCCTATGTGGTCGCAGCCCGGGCAAGAGGGTGCGGGCCGATGAAACTCGTTTTGAAATATCCCGTCCGCATCGCGATCAATCCCTTTATCAGCACCGTCGGCTGGCTGCTGCCAACATTGTTTTCCGGTGACGCGATCGTCGGTGTCGTACTCAACCTCCCAACCATCGGCCCGTTGCTGTTGGCCGGTGTGCAGAACCAGGACATGCAGCTCGCCGGCAGCATCATCATGATCCTGAGCATTCTTACGGTCATCGGCACGCTGATCTCCGATTTGCTGCTGGCGGTGGTCGATCCACGAATTCGTTACGAGTAGGAGCTGATGCGATGAGTCCAGAGTTGAAGGACGAAACAGCCGCCGAGCCTTCCAGCGAGAACGTCGATGCGTACGCCTCGCATCGGCAGCTCGTGTGGCGACGCTTTCGTCGGCATCGGCTTGCCATGATCGGCGCGACGATTCTGCTGACGTTCTATCTGGCTGCGCTGCTTTGCGAGTTCGTCGCGCCTTATACGCCTAACGCTCGTCACACGGACCGTGTGTTCGCCCCGCCACAAACGCCTCGCTTTATCGATCAGGGCGGCCGCTTCCATTGGCGTCCGTTCGTTTACGCCATCGGGGTTGAAGATCGAGCAGCCGCGACGTCTCGGGAATATCAAGTCGATCATTCCATCAGGTATCCACTGCAGTTGTTCGTGCGCGGTGACGCGTATCGTATGTGGGGGCTGTTCAATACGGACCTGCACCTGTTCGGCGCCGAGGATGGTTACGTTCATCTTCTGGGAACCGATTCGCTGGGCCGGGATCTTTTCAGCCGTATTCTCTACGGCGCGCGCATTTCGTTAACCATCGGCCTGGTGGGTGTGCTGCTCACGTTCGTGATCGGGATCGTGCTTGGCGGGGTCGCAGGCTACTTCGGGGGTATCGTCGACAATGTGGTCCAGCGAATGGTGGAACTGCTGATCTGCATCCCACAGCTTCCGTTGTGGATGGTATTGAGCGCCGCAATCCCGCTGTACTGGCCGCCGGTGGCTGTGTACTTCGGCATCACCGTGATCCTCTCGTTCATTGGATGGACAGGCCTGGCGCGTGAGGTGCGTGGCAAGTTCCTCTCGTTGCGTGATGAAGACTTTGTCGTGTGCGCCCGCCTTTGTGGTACCAGCGAGATGACGATTATCCGCAGGCATCTGTTGCCTTCATTTATGAGCCACATCATCGCCCGCGCTACGCTGGCGATCCCGGCCATGATCCTGGGCGAGACGGCGCTGAGCTTTCTGGGCATCGGCTTGCGACCGCCGGCCGTGAGTTGGGGTGTCTTGCTTCAAGATGCGCAGAGCTTCGACGCGATGGCGCTTTTCCCGTGGCTGCTGGCGCCTGCCGTGTGCGTGGTGATCGTCGTGCTGGCGTTCAACATGCTCGGCGACGGCTTGCGCGACGCCGCCGATCCGCATGCCTCATGAAAGTTATGAGACAACGGGTTGAGCTGGGTTATGACGCCTTGTCGATCTGCCTTACGATCGCTGCCAGCGCGGAGCAGGGAAGCGCTAGCCATGTTTCAGCCGCTTTCTTCTTTTCCAGCGAGGCTTCAGGATGAAAAACGGGTGCCGCATGCCCCGGGACATCCGCCCGACGAACCGGCCTATCGCAATGTGTCCCTATCCGGTCGCAATTTGGAATTGTCGCCAGGCAGTGGTGAAGTATCGTTGTTGCTGGAACATCATGCGCAGTGACATATGACAACGAGTCAACATGATGGTTGTGGGCACACGGTGTTCACTGGCACGTCCTTGAGAATCATGAAGAAGGACAAGTTCATGGTAAACGTATTTGGAAGAAGATGGTGACAGGCGCGATCGGCGCGGCCGCAGTGTCGATGAGTACGACCGTCGCGAGCGCTGCATTTGTGCTGGCCGACGACTTCGAAGGGTATACACAAAACAGCACGGCCATTGGCTCCAATGGCTGGATCGCAGGAAATTCCAGTTTCCTGACCGCAGTGGCCGATCCATTGGACCCCTCCAATCAGGTCGGCAGAGCGGCGGGGGCTTCAAGCGCGGTAAGGCTCAGGGGCGTAATCATTACACCCACCGTGGAGTTCATCGATCAGGTACCGGCGAGGTTTCGGTTCAGGGGGTAAGTCACTCTAAGAGGGCGTGTTGTTGTATTGGGTATGTGATGCGTATCCACTTAACGGCTGACGGATTCCTCTTGAACAGTGGCGTGCTCAACATCCCACTTGGGTATCGGATCGTTGAACGATTGCCAACCGTTCGGCCCCGTTGCCATCTCGTCGTCATCAAGCAAGGCGCTGTCGAGCAGCACCTCAATCGTCTTCTGCTCCATCTCTTGACCGATAAAGACGATTTCCTGGCGGCAGTCGCCCACCTCCGCGTCCCATTGACCCTCAATCCATTGCCGTGTCTCCGGATCGTCCGGCCAAGTGTCGCGCGACACGGCGGCAAACCAATAGCCCGCGCGGTCAAACACCATCGATAACCCCGCCTGCGACCACACCCCGCAATGCTGCGGACGCGTGGCCAGCCACAAATATCCCTTTGATCGCAACACGCCCGGCAGACCGTTGTCCAGCATTTGCATCAACCGTTCGGGGTGGAACGGCCGCCGCCGACGATAGACGAAGCTGGTAATGCCATACTCTTCGGTCTCCGGCGTATGAATACCATTAAGTTCCTTCAGCCAGCCGGGCATCTGCGACGCCGCCGACTCGTCGTACAAGCCAGTGCCTATCACTTGATCCAATGCGACCTGTCCATGCTCGGCTCGCACGAAACGGGCATCGGGGTTCAGCTTGCAAAGCATCGCCTCCAGTCGATCAAGGTCGGCTGGGTCGAGTTGGTCGGCCTTGTTGATGACAATGACGTTGGCGAACTCGATCTGATCGGTCAGCAGGTCGACAAGGTTGCGATCGTCTTCTTCACTCACGGCCGTGCCGCGATCGAGCAGCGCGTCTTCGCTTCCGAAGTCATTCATGAAGCTGCCCGCGTCGATCACCGTGACCATCGTGTCCAGTTCGGCCATATCGCCGAGGCTGTGGCCGTCTTCATCACGAAACGAGAACGTCGCCGCGACGGGCATGGGCTCGGAAATGCCGCTGGATTCGATCAGCAGATGATCGAATCGCCCGCTCCGCGCGAGCTTGGCGACCTCCACGATCAGGTCTTCGCGCAACGTGCAGCAGATGCAGCCGTTGGTCATCTCCACAAGCTTTTCATCGGTACGACTGAGCTGCGCGCCACTATCGCGCACAAGGTTCGCGTCGATGTTGACTTCGCTCATGTCATTGACAATCACCGCCACGCGCAGGCCGGCGCGGTTGTTCAGTACATGGTTCAGCAGTGTGGTTTTGCCGGCTCCAAGGAAACCGGATAATACGGTCACGGGCAACTTCGTTGTCATAGAACTATCTCCATTTACAAGGTGAATGCAGCATTGTGGTCAGCGGCGTTGCTGGTGCGGCGTCGCCACATCGGCCGGGAAGGTTGTGTTGTCAGGCTTTGGCTGGCCCTGTGGCGAACGGCATGTCGGGCAGTATCCGTAAAGCACGATTTCATGAGAGCAGACTTCAAACTCCGTAGGGACAAGCCGATCTAGGTTGCCGGGGCATCCGTGCGTGTCGAACACCTGTTGGCACGCGACGCATTGGAAGTGGTGGTGATGCTGTTTGGACGCCAGTTCGTACCGCGTGGGTTCGCCGGGTAGTTGCACCGCTCGCAGCCAACCCTCGGCGACCTCGATATTCACCGTGCGGTAGACGGTCGCCAACCCGAGGCTCGGCATCTCCTGCTGCGCCAGAACATGTGCCTCCTGCACCGTCAGAGCACGATTGGTCTGCTTGAATACCTTGCAGACCAAGTCGCGTTGTGGCGTTCGGGTCATCACATTCAGCTTCCAGTCCAGGTTCCCTCGAAACATTCCGACAAAAGGAAGCGCCGCCGCTTTCGAGGCGACGCTTCTCGTGAAAATCACAACCGTTCTTATGCATCTGCAAGCGTTCGTCTGCGCCGAATCAGCATCGACGCCGCTCCCAGGCCCAGCAGCGCGAGGCTGGCGGGTTCGGGCACAACATTGGTCTGGACGTAGTTCGCGCCGGCGAGCAGTTGCTCATTGGACACGTTCAACCCGAAGACCATCCAGACCGGGTTGGCGGCCGTGGCGAGTTCGACAGACGGATCGGTCGAACTGTTGAACCATTCGGTCTGAATGAAATAGATACCGCTATCCCCCGTCTCGCTTACATCAGCGCCGTTCAGTGAAAAGAGGAAATGGTTGTGATGTCGCCCCCAGTTGCCCGTGCTGCTCGGATGGCTGACTTCGTCCCGCACGCCCGAGGCGACGCCTGCGACGAATCCTTCGTCGGAAGTGGCGCTGGTCGGGCCGAACGACGCGGTCAACGTTTCCTGCGTGTCAGGGGAAAGTGCAACGAACGTGCTGCCGTCCCACTTATGCAGCGGGCCAAGCAGGTTGACCCCAACGCTGCTGGGTGTGTTGAACGTGCCCGGCCCGGAGTTGGTGCCCCAGTCGACCAGGCCATCCTGTCCGCCCTGTCCGAAGTGCTGGTGGAAGACCTGGCTGGGCTCGAAGCCGAGCAGACCGCCGTCACGGCCGGTGTACCAGCCGGTGACGAGTTGGCCGTCGTGCACTTCCAGGCCGACGTGGTCGTCGACAAACGTGTTCGCGGCGACGAAGGCCGGGGCCGCAGTGAGCGTCATGGCGGCGAGTGTGCCGCTTATTGTCAGTTTTCGCATCTCGAATCTCTCCTGTGCTTGCTATAGTGATCGTGTTCTCTGTAACGGGGTTCTTGGGGAGTACCCTTCCCCTCGAACCCTTTTTCAATGTTTCAAATCAGGTTGACTGAACTGGGTTTGCTGAAAAGCCGGTGCACCTCCTTTCGCGTTTTTGCGACCGCGACGTATCAACATGAATCCGACGCCCGCTGCCAGCAGCGCGACCGACCCCGGCTCGGGAACGATGTGGGTTTGGACGTAGTTGAATGCGATGGCCATCTCGGCCTGATCGACGACGCCGTGATGGCCGATCAGAATCCAGAACGGGTCGGACGTGCCGTACTCGCCGAACTTGGATCGGTACGTGTCCGCCAGTGCGTTGTCGGTGCTGTAGAGTTCCAGTTCGAGCAGGTAGATGGCTTGACTGCCATGGATGGGATTGTCGAGCCCGTACCAGTAGTGGCGGTGAAACTCGCCGTTGGCCGCGACGTTGACCGTGAAGCCTTCGGCGAAGCCGTCGCCGCTGGTCGCGCTGGCGGGGCCGTAGGACACAGACTGCGTTTCTTCCGTGATGGCGTCGAGAGTTCGAAAGCCGTTGGCCTCGCCTTCCCAGAGTCGTAATGACTCGCGGAAGTTGAATCCGATGGCCGAGCTTGGCGCGAACGCGCCGGGCAGTGAGTTGTAGCCCACGTCCACAACATTCGGAAAACCGTCGGCTCCGAAGTAGCGATCGAATACACGCTGGATCACGACCGTTTCCTCGTCCACCACTTGTCCGGTGACGATGTGTCCGTTGTGTTCGATCAGACCGATGTCGCCTTCGTGCAGGCTTTGGCCATGCGCCACACCTGCCGGTAGGCCGACCATGAGCGCTACGCCAGCCAGCGTTGCGAAACGTCTTCGTATGGATGCTTGTATGCGTTGCATTGGCATGCTCCCTTTCTTTGGGGTTCAAGTTGTTGCTTGTTTACCGTGCCGTTAGTGGATTGAAGTTGTTGTCATCGTTGCTGCGGTACACCTCCTTGAATGCTTGTGCCTTGGCGTGACCATCGAGATAGCCCCAGTTCGCCACCGATTCCCACGACCGCTCGGGACCGCCCCGCGCGTTGATCTGAACATGGTTGGAAGCAGCGATGGGCGGGTTGTCTGGATTGCCGTTGGGTGGGCCGGGCCACTGTTCGACGTGCGGGTGGTCCGCGCCGGCGAATTGACCTTCATAGGCCATGATCAGAAATTGAACTGTCGCGCTCGGCCGTGCCACCTCATCGATCTTGCGATAAGGCAGTGGCGGTGCGTGAGGCTCAAGCAGGAACGGGTCGGGATAGCTGGCGGAACAGAGGATGTTGTTGATGCCATAGCTCGTTCGGCGTCGCAACGTGCCGCTCGGATCGTTGGGGATTGGGTCGCCAGCGGGGTAGGGGCCCCAATGTCGGCTGTCATCCAGCGGCGAGCGTTTGACGATCTGCGAGCCGTACGTCTTGAGCGTTTCGAACCAGGGTTCATGATCGCCGTGCGTGCTCCCGCCGTGCGAAAGGTTGGCTTGAATCATCAGGCCGTCGTTGTCGACCACGTACGCCCAGTGCGCAACCTGCATCTGCCGAATGTTGCTCAGACAGTTCATCGCCCGCGCCGCATGCCGCGCCCGGCTGAGCGCCGGCAGCAGAATGCCGATCAGAACAGCAATGATGCTGATCACGACCAGCAGTTCGATGAGGGAAAATCCGGTTGTGGGCTGATACCGACGTTGGCGCATCGTTGCCACTCATCTTTCACGGAAGGCGTGGGGGAATCCTGACCGCTTACGATTGCCGACGTCGGCGCAAGAGAACAAAACCCGAGGCGACGGCAACAGGATGCCGACAAGCAGCGCCATGATGGCCAGCACGACCAGCAGTTCGATCAGCGTAAAAGCACGCGCACGACGGACAGACATCCCGCACCTCATTCAGGGGTGGTGGACCGACACAAAATCGGCGAACGATCAAATGAACCACGTCAGGCAGAACGTGAAAGCCCAGGTGGGGCGCGAGCGGCAGCGGAGGTGGGGCAATTTGTTGGAAGGTGTAAGGTCGGCTTGAACACAGCAGGCGTCGAGGCGAGATCAAACGCAACGTTGATGATCGGCGCGGGTAGTGCCTGCTGCTTGATCGACCCGATCAATGCACACCAATCGCACTCGTCCGGCGGCGCGTCGACCGGAGTTGCAGGCTGCGAATGATCATGTGTATGCGAGGCGCAACCGCCGGATGTGGAAGTTGAAGCGGGAGGGCCGTGCGCGATGGTGTGATGCAGCAGATCGACCGGGCCTGTGCTGACGCACAGCCAGAGGGCAATCAAGGGAATGTGCAAGCGACACCAAATCATGTTCGGCCAATCCCTCCTCTCTATCGCCACCACTCGACTAACCCGCGCCGCCTGCCTAGCCAAAGCGAGGGGGCGGCGGATTAATGATAATGACTTATCAATACCAGTCAAGCCTGCTGGGATGCTCGCCTTCGGATTGGCTGCACGCCTCGCGTATGACTTCCTTCCACTGTCGCTGTTGCGGCGGTGATCCAGCGTCGTTCAGAATCTTTTAATGTGCAGTGCAGCAAAAAGGGCGATCAGGTCGGCTTGGGCAAGACCGCGCCGTCAAGCACTGGCGGCAGACGTGGCAGTACGAACAACGTACGTTTTATGCATTCCAGGGGAACCTTACATGGGCTCCGCGTGAGTTGACCGAGCGTGAAACGTACGGCACGTGGACGCAGAGCGTTTATCAGGTGGACGACAGCCCGCGCTACGCCGGCTTCGGGCGATGGGTACACACGGGCAACCTCTCGCAGTGGGAGTCGAACGAAACGTGGCGTCCGTTGCCTCGTCGCGAGTGGACGCAGCGCGATGATTACCATGTACTCGTCGGCCGCAATCGCCACACGATTACGCCCGCCGGCTGGGTGCATGAACAGGACAACTACAAGCTCGTGCTGAGCGGCGATACGGACCAGCCCGTGCTCGCACGCGAGGTGGGCTTGAATCGATACGAGCGCGTAGACGACATCGACTTCACTGCCGGCCGAGACTACTGGCAGCGCACAGAAAACTTCTGGCGCGAAGTGCGGCACGCCTGGGCAAACCTGTTTGAAACAGGCGAACCCGTGCAGTTGAAACGTCGCGTGGATGACAAACCGCTCTGGCAGCACATGTTCGCTTATGCCAATGCGATTGACGACGATATTCCTACCGGGTCAGAGGCACGGCTATTCATCGATGAAACGCTGGCACGGTTCCTGGTATGTGAGTAATCGAGGCTCGTCCACGCCCCACGGCAACGGCGTCGAAAGGCGGCGTTGCCGATTCAACATAGCCCGATCTCTCTCGGCCGACTGGTTCGCTCGCGGCCGCGCTTGTTTCAGCAACTCGTGGCGCGGTTGTGAGCAACCAAAAATCACGGCGGAAACGATGCGGATTGTTTAACGAGTCAATCATACAGCGGGCTGATCGGACTGATCGGCTTCGACTCCAATGCAATGCTCGTGTCGATGCGGAAGTTGGCCTCGGTCGTATGGCGCTCGGCAAAGAACATGTCGAGCGTGGCATTTTCGCCGGCGGTGAAACGTCTGCCGTAGCCGGGCCCGTCGCCGCTGAGGTAGCTACCGGACTTGATCCAGCAGCCGACGATGATCTTGCCTTCATGCGGCCCCGTGCCTGCGAGCAGGCGGGAGTTGCCCGTAAGATTGTCGTGCTTTTGATGACTGCCGTCTTCGAATTCGAGTACGACGTTGGATAGATCGTTATCCGAACGGGCGAGCACGGTGGTCACGTGAAACTCGGCGCTCATGGACGGATCGTTCGCGCCGCTGCCCGTGTAGCTGGTGTAGGTTTCGCGCAGGTCGAGGTCGATATAGTGATCGCCGACCTGGATCGGACAGTTGCCAGCCAGCCCCAGTGCATGCCATTGCTGGTGCAGTTCGTGGCGTTCGCTGCTGCTTACTGACTTGACCAGATCGCTGGTGGGGAAGTCGTTCTTTTCGACAAACGCTTTGCCGTCGAACAAAAGAACCGAGCCGGTGATGGCCTGGTGGACACCGCCGAGGTCGATGACTTTGACGTCGTTGATGTAGACCCAGACGTCGTCGTCGCCGATGAAGGTGAAACGCTGGCCGGGCTGATACTGAAATTCGGTGCGCAGTTCGAAAGTGAAGTGATAGTTGTGGCTAAGGCCTTCATTCCCGTAGCCCGTATCATCGAGTGGGAAGAATGCGTTGGTCGCGTAGGAGAACACGCCGGGCTGATCGGGCATTTCAGTGAGCGTGAGTGTGTAAGGATGGCTGGTGTTAACGTGGGGCACGTCGCGATACCACTGGGCGAAGGTTTCGGCCGACTGGATGGTATCCTTGGCCGGTCGGTTGGGGTTGTAGACGGGCTTACCGTCTTCGCCGAGGTGCATGGTGGTCATGCCGGTGACGTGGCCGAAACGGTTCATCGCCCCGGCAGTTTCAAAGTCGGGATGACCGCCCGGCCGATCGCCGCGCTGAAAATCGCGTAGCGTCCCGGTGAGTTCCATTGTGTTGTCTGCAAAAGCTGGACTGACCGCCAGCGCACCCATCGCCAACATTTCCAGAAGCCCGTGCCGCATGGTGATAACTCCGGAATCATGCCTCCCTGGTCAACGGCCTGACATTCGCTTCCCGTACGCACGGGGTGGTCGTTGACTGTTTTCGGAAGGTGAAGCCATACAATTTGCCTGCGATGCCGGAAGAGCAGATGTCGTATGTTTTGCCTTGTTTGCCTCGGCCGTACGACATGACGACTTCGATCGGTGCAATCGGCCGAGCCGGTAAAATGCATATCCGCGCGATTGCAAAGATCGGCTGGGCGTGAGGAACCATGCCGAACCAATTTTCAAAAGCAAGGTGGAACGATGATTCGACATCCTTCGGATGCGATGACGCCAACGTGTCGGGCAGGCAGTCGCTGCTAGCGTTGGGCATAGGCCGCCACATCATCGCTTTCGTCGGAGTGTCGGTGCTCACGGCGTCCCTCCCATAGCGGCGAGTTCCCGGTCAGGGGGGTGTTAAGGCGACGTATGGGGTACCTTCCCTGTCGAAGTTGGAACGGGCGCACTGTTTTGTTCATGAACTTTTGCTGGGTGAAACGGCCCTCACGCGGTTAAGACGGCCTCGCTGGTTGAAAGGTAGAAGCGGTGTGGTTACCATCTGTCGCTTCGAATGATCGTGCCGGGCGAGTGCCAGAGCGGCCAAATGGGGCGGACTGTAAATCCGCTGGCTTATGCCTTCGCAGGTTCGAATCCTGCCTCGCCCATTCATCACAAACCCCAGCCTTTTCAGAGGTTGGGGTTTTTCTTACGCCGGCCGGGCCAGCGCCATCGCCTTTGGGTTTTCCGCATCTGTCGGCATGTGACGGACCGTCGGCATGATGGCCTGCACTGACATCGAAGCCTGCTCGCACACGATGACAGGACAGGGCGGGTTTTACTTGCTCTGGCGCTTGTGTAGCAGATAAAGTTTGATCTTCGAACCACCACCACGGGGAGTTTGCCATGCATCTGAAACGGTCCATTCTGACAGCGATGATGATGCTTCTGATCGCGTCGGGGGCATACGCGGCGGGGACGATGTTCGAGAACCGGACGGCGCAGCAGGCCTGGAGCGATATGAGCGGCAGATCGAGCGGGCCGAGCAGGAGCATGCCGAGGCGGTGGAGCGGGCGACGACGCAGTATCGCGAAAGCCTGGAGCGGGCGCTGGCAGGGGCGTTACGGTCGGGTGAGGCGGCTGACGCGCAACGAATACAGGGTGAGTTAGATCGTTTGAACACCATTCCGGGATACAGTGGTCCGAGCCGCGTCCGCAGCTTTCTTGCGGCAATCGCCGGCCGAAGTTTCACGACCGGCACGCCGGCAGCCGGTGTGGCCACCCTTGAAGCCGACGGGCGATTTCTTCATTCACACCGATCGTGGAATGGGCGCGCCGGCACATGGTCAGCGGTCAGCGAGCACGAAGTCGTGATCGAGACGTTTGACAAACGCGAGTGGCGGATGATCTTCAGTGAGGATCGTAACCATGCGGTGCTGGTGCTTGAACGAGGACGCGGGCCGACGATGGCGCGGTCGCGTGAGCCATGATCATGCAGACGCCCAAATCAGCCTACGCCGCTAACCTTCCACCCCGTACCTCGCAGCGGGGGCGGTCGCTTATCATGCGGCGAGTGACTTCGCGCGGTCGGCCGACGCCACCCGTGCCCGTGGCACATCGTTGTCCTGGACCGCGACACGTTCGATGGCCGTTACGATCATGCCCAGCTTCGTGGCTTTCGCGGTCGCGTTGGCTGGGGTAAGGGCTTCGACCGACAGTGCGGCCGACTCGCCGGTTTCAGGGTCCACGCCTTGTACGGTGTACCAGGTCATGGCGCACCTCCTTGTAGAGGCACCACCCCGCACCTTCATTATATCGCAGCCCATCGGCACTTTTGTGTTGCCAGCCATTATGCGGGAAAGTTTCGGAGGTTTGTCTGGTGGGCGAGGGGCCCGGTGTCGGTGGTGAGCGGTTGGATGTAGGGGTTCGCAATGCGGGGGCCGTTGAAGCGTTCGACATTGGCACCGTGGATGGTAAAAGCGGCGGTGTCGGCGGTGCTTTGTGAGAGGATGAATCGGCCTTGGGTTGCTTCGGTGTGGTTGCCGCCGTGCGTATCGACCGTGGGGGCGGAAAGGCCGGGGGTATGGAGGTGGGTGGCTTCGAGCTTGATCGTGCCGCCCGAGCCTGCGCCGCCCGTTCCGCCCGAGCCGCCAGCTCCACCGAGGCCGCCCTGACCGCCGGCTCCACCCGGGCCACCGGCAAACCCAGGGAGCCCGCTGATACCGGGCCAGCCGTCGCCTTCCCGGCCGCCGGGCGGTGCCGTACTGCCCGGGCTACCGCCTCCGCACACCTCTCTGTGCGCAACCCTACGTGCACAAGACCTCGAACCACCCACTTCTCCCCAACCTCTTCACTCCTCCATGAAAAACATTGTCACACATGGCCGGGGCGGGTCAATCACACTCGTCCGCATCAGCAAGATTTCCACGGTGGCGGTATTGTGTTAGAACCCAACTTCAAGGGCAAGCATGTGAAGATTGCTTGAAGTCCGCCCCGGTTCAGGCGGCGAGGTCGGGTGAGCATGTAAGTGTCATCTGATCACGATTTCCGTGGCCCGCTGGCGCGATCGGGGCCGGCCGAGAGTCGTTTTTTCGAGAATTCCGCGGTGTGCAGGCGGTTATTTAACATGCCCTTAGTTTTTTATCGGCCAGCCTTCAGCCCCGCAGGTTGACGCAGAGTACATTATGCGACAGATTTAACTAACCTAGCGGTCATCCTTGGCGGGAGATTGATCCTGGCAGCGTTTATACTCGGCCACGATTGGCTTGTGAGCAGTCGTGGCTGTGAGACCCCATTTTTGGGATCCGATCTATGAATAGTTTTTATCGTCTCTGTGGTGGAACAACTTTTGGCAATGCTGGCCGAGACGAACGGCGTACAACGCGTCTGATCGGTTTTTTCGCGCTGAGCATTGCGGTGCTGCTGTCGCTGGCAGGGGCGACGCCGACGATCGCGGATGAGCCGGAGGAGCCGGTCTCGTTCCGGGCGGATGCGTTGCCGGCGCCGACGGCGACCGGCGTTGCACCGCAGGCCCAGCGGGCGGTGTTGCGGGCGTTCACGCGCGACCATCCGAACATTCGCATCGAGCGTTTCACGATGCCGACGATCGAAGGCGGCGGGATGGACGCCGGGCCACTGATGGCGATTGCGGCGGGTTTGCCGCCCCACGCGATTTACGTCAACTTTCGCCAGAGCGCGACCTATATCAATCGTGGTTTTTTGACGCCGCTGGAGATTTTGCTCGCCCGGGTGCAGAGCAGCAACCCGGACGTACGAGCGGTAGATGACGATGGCAACTGGGTGGCGGACCCGACAGAGGAAGAGGTGGCCGCGGCGTTGTCGGCGATACGCGAGCGTGTGGCCGACCCGGTTTGGCCGGTGATCTACCGGCAGGCCGACCGTGAAGGCGTGGGCGATGGGGAGCACGTCTGGGCGCTGCCTCAGAACACGCTGGTCAAGGCGTTGCTGTATCGACGAGACTTGTTTCACGAAGCGGGGCTGGACCCGGATCAGCCGCCGAGGGACTGGGACGAGTTGATGGCGTATGCGCAGCGCATGCGCGTGCCCGAGCGGAACCAGTACGGTCTGATGGTGCCAGGGGGCAATATTGTTTCCTACGGCCTGTACGACCTGCTGGTGGCCAACGGCGTGCGGGCCATGGAGCAGGACGAGGAGGGCAACTGGTACGCGGCGTTCAACACGCCCGAAGCCGCCGAGACGATCATGTACGCCTGGGATCTGGCCAATGGTTCGTTCGAGCGGGACGGCCGGACGTATGACAGCGCCATGCTGGTCGAACCCGCCGGGGCCATCCGCGGCTTGATGTGGGAGCGCGGACAGATCGGCATGCAGTTCGCCTACCTCGACCAGGATCTGATGGCGACGATCAATCCGCAGTTGGTGGGCTTGGCGCCCGTCCCACAGGCGCCGCGGGGGAGCGTTGGCTCGGAAATCAATGCCCGCATGCTCGGCGTGTTTGCCGACGCGACGCCGCAGCAACAACTCGCGATCATGAAGTACATCTGGTTCCTCACCAGCGACGAAGCGCATGAGATCCGGACGCGAGTGTTCGTGGAAAGTGGCTACGGACAGTTTGTGAACCCGGACTTGCTGGAAAAGTTCGGCTACGACGACCTGCTCGCTCGCGTGCCCGCCGGTTGGCGAGAGACATTCCAGACGGCGATGGAACATGGCGTGCCCGAGCCCTACGGCCGAAACACGCAGCACATCTATCGCCAGATGTCCGTACCCATCAACTGGGCGTTGAGGGAAGACCTCGGCGGCATCACCCGCGAAGCCGCCCTGTCGCGCATTCAGGATCGGCTGGACGAGGCTGCCGACCGCGTCGACCGGCACGCCCTGGGTGAGATTCCCGAAGACGAAATGGCCTTTCGACGGTTGCTCGGCGGCGCGGTGATGGTGACCATCTTCATCCTGTTCGCCGGCTCGCTGGCGTGGGTCTGGCGATCGTTTACCAAAGCTGAGGTCAACACAGGCGAAAACGTGCCGCTGAGCCGCTTCTTCTGGGGGTATGTGCTGCTGGCACCGGCGCTGACGCTGATCATCATCTGGGACTACCTTCCGCTCTCCGGCGGGGCGCTGTTGTCGCTGTTCGACTATGAGCTGGTGATCGACAGTCAGTTCGTCGGCGTGGACAACTTTGCAAACATACTGTTTGACGCTCAGTTCTGGTCCTCGTTGGGGCGGACGTTTTACTTTGTGGCGTTGACGATCGGCCTGGGCTTCTGGCCGCCGATTCTGCTGGCGATTCTGCTCGATGAAGTGCCTACCGAGACGTTCAAGTACATCTTCCGCACGATCTTCTACCTGCCGCAGATCGTTTCGGGCGTGATCATGATCTTCCTCTGGCGTCAGCTTTACGAGCCGTCGTCTTCAGGCTTCCTGAACCAGATCGTGCTGAGCCTGAACATTCTCGACCCGGTTAGCGCGACGCTGTTCAAATGGGTGCTGCTGGGGTTGTGGTTCTCGCTGATCTGCCTGCTGATCTGGCTGCCGATCCGGATGTCGGAAATCGGCAAGGGCATCAAGGTCGCGTTGTGGTTGGGCGGCTTGTCGCTGCTAGCGGTGACGTTCTACCCGCTGCTCACGGCGTACATCGGGCCCAGCGAGGTCGGCATCGAGGCGATCGTGCAGGCCGGGGGCGATCCGGAAGCGTATCGTGGTTTCTCGGCGGTGCTCGCGGCGTTGGGGACGTTGTTCGGCCGATTCCAGCTTGAGCCGCTCGGCTGGATCGCCTCGCCGGAGATGGCGATGCTCTGTGCGGTGATTCCGATGATCTGGGCGACCTCGGGCCCGGGCTGCATCATTTACCTCGCGGCCATGAAGACCGTGCCCCGCGATCTGTACGAAGCCTCGGCGATCGACGGGGCGGGGGTGTGGCACCGGATCTGCTACATCACGCTGCCGCGGTTGAAGTTTTTGATCGTCATCCAGTTCATCGCGGCGGTGATCGGCTCGTTCAAGGGCGGCACGGACTTCATCCTCGCGCTGACCGGCGGCGGGCCGCAGGACGCGACACGCATCCTGTCGCTGGAGATCTTCGAACGCACGTTCATGGACCTTCAGTTCGGCGTGGGTGCGGCGATGGCGTGGTTCCTTGGCGGCATGCTCATCGTGTTCACCGCCTACCAGTTGAAGATGCTCAGCCGAGCGCAGTGGCGTGCGGCGGGCAGTAAGGAATGATGACAGCGTGCAATCGGCCGGCCCGCGCGGCAGCGTTTGCAACGCTTGCACGCTGACGCCGGCATGCATGGATAAAGACCCTGACGACGGAGAATTGTCTTGGCTATTTTGTTGCCGGTGGAAGCGAAGAGCTGGCGTGGTCGGCTGATGTATGCCTCGGTGTTCGTGGCGTTGATCATCGGCAGCATCACGATGATCTATCCCTTTGCGATCATGGTCTCCGGCTCGCTGCGCAGCGAGATGGACGAGGCCGACATGGACCTGCTCCCGCGGTTCCTGATCAATGAGGACACACTTGCTCGCAAGTTCCTTGAGGTCAAGTACAACTACAACATCAACGAAGCCAACGAAGCGCGCGGTCGCCAGGACTTCAGCTTCCGCGTGGCTTCGCTGCCCGAGCAGGTCAGCGAGCAGCGTGTGGCGGACTTTCATCGTTTCTACGAAGCGGCGGACATGCCGATCCACTGGCAGAACCTCGGCGCGATGGAAGAGCACAACAAACGCATTTCCCAGCGGCTGCGTGAGTTTCGCGCGACGCTGCGCCAGCGGTATGAAGGCGATCTCGACGCGTTGAGCCGAGACCTCGGTGCGCCTTTGTCGAGTTGGTTGGTTCTGGACATGACCACGCCGGACTGGATGGACATGCGGTTCAATTTTGATCCGGTCCCGACGTATGAACTGTACTTTCAGATGCTCGAGGACGCGCCTGTCGCCGAGCGATGGGCGCTCTCGTTGAGCAGCCGATACCTGGCGATGGTGGTTTATCCCGAATACGGACGAACGACGACGGAGGTGTACAACGAGGCCCATTCTCGTCCTTTGGCGGACTATGGGGATTTCCGCCTGCCTTCCCGTATACCAGGCGATGATCAACCGCAAATGCGCGAGCATTGGAAGTACTTCGTCAGCCAGTTGCTCAATGCATCGTTCATCGTGTTGGACGATGTGGACGACGAGGTTTTTCGTGATTATTTGCGGGGCAACTACCAGTCGATCGAACAGCTGAATCGCGTATGGGGGACGCGGCATGCGGACTTTGATGACATTCAACTGCCGGACGGCCGAACGTGGCTGGTCGGTGGCCAGCGGGGCGACTACCGCGATTTTCTCGACGAGCAGCCTTACGAAAACAAGCGGCTGGTCGGGCCTGAATATGAATGGACGCAGTGGCTTCGTGACGAATATGGCTCGATCGAGGCGGTCAACCAGGCCCACGGGAGCAATCATGCTGACTTTTCCGACATTCGGATGCCCTGGCTGGAAGTGGAATATCAGTATGCCCTGGCTCACGCGGGGAGCCTTCGCTGGCAGTACGCGGTGCGGAACTTTGTGAACGTGTTTGATGAGTTGATCTTCCAGGGGCGAGCGTTTTTCAACACGGTGGTGTTTGTGTCGCTGGCGATCATGTTTTCGCTGCTGCTGAATCCGATGGCGGCGTATGCGATGAGCCGGTTCAAGCTGCCGGGCACGTTCAAGTTTCTGCTGATTCTGATGGCGACGATTTCGTTTCCGCCGATGGTGGCGTTCATTCCGCAGTTCATCGCGCTGCGCAACCTGGACCTGTTGAACACGTTTGTCGCGCTGTTGATGCCGACGCTGGTCAACGGGTATTTGATTTTCCTGCTGAAGGGCTTTTTCGACTCGCTGCCGCAGGAGTTGTATGAAGCGGCGAGCATCGACGGTGCGTCGGAAGTGCGGATGTTCTTCCAGATCACGATGAGCCTGAGTAAGCCGATCCTCGCGGTGGTGGCGTTGTCGGCGTTCAACCAGGCGTACATGATGTTCCTGTATGCGTTGATGGTGACGCCGGACGAGGAGATGTGGATTCTGTCGGTCTGGCTGTACCAGTACCAGCAGGAGGCGTCGACGGCGGCGGTGTTCGCGTCGGTGTTGATTGCGAGTATTCCGACGCTGGTGGTGTTCCTGGTTGTGCAGCGTACGATCATGCGTGGCATCGCTGTGCCTTCGGAGAAATAAGGTTGCCGAGGCTGATCGGACAGGGACACACCGGGTGCTCAGGCTCGCTACACTGGTAGAACTGTGAGTGCGCCCACGCCCCCGAGTCAGCCTGCCTGGACCGACCCCGACCTGGTGAACCCGCACGCCGTGCAGGACAAGGCCCGGCGGGTGGAGCGGATGTTCGCAGCCATCGCGCCCAGCTATGACCTGAACAATCGGCTGCACTCGATGTGGCGGGATCAGGCGTGGCGGCGGAAGACGGTGAAACTGGCGGACGTCAAGCCGAGGCAGGATGTCGTACTCGACGTGGCTTGCGGGACGGGGGACTTGGCGATGGCGTTCGCGGACGCGAAGGCGAAGCGCGTCGTGGGCGTGGATTTTACGTACAACATGCTGCGGATTGCGGATGTGAAGCGGGCGGGTGACGCTCGGCTGTCGTATCACGCGGGCGACGCGATGCGGCTGCCGGTGGCGGACGCGAGCGTGGACGTGGTGAGCATTGCGTTCGGCATTCGCAACGTGATGAACCCGGCGGCGGCGATGGCGGAGTTTTACCGTGTGCTTCGGCCGGGCGGACGGTTGATGGTGCTTGAATTTTCCGTACCGACCAACCCGTTGCTGCACACCGGCTACATGTTCTACTTCAAGCATGTGATGCCGCGCACTGCGGCGTTGATCGCTCGCGACCGCAGCGGCGCGTATCGTTACCTGCCGCAGAGTGTGAGCACGTTTATCGATCGGCCCGGCATGGTGAACCTTTACGACGGGGCGGGCTTCGAGCAGGTCACGCTTAAGGCGCTCACGTTCGGGATCGCGGTGTGTTACCGGGGGGTGAAGCCGCTTTAGGCATTACATCTTCGTCGGGCCGTGCAGCTTAAGCTGCACGGCCTTGAACTTGTTCGAATCGCATTGCAGTTGGGATAAAGAAGACTATGCCCATCGCCGCCTATCCGTTGACGTTTGAGCCGATCTACAAGGAAAAAGTGTGGGGTGGGCGATCGCTCGAACGCCTCGGCAGGACGCTGCCCGGCGGTGTTGACGCACGCATCGGCGAGTCGTGGGAACTGGCGGACCTGGGCACGACCTCAGCCTCGGGCGGCGGGGGCGGGGCGGCGCGATCCATCATCACCAACGGTCCGCTGGCCGGCCAATCGCTGCACGACGCGATCACCGGCGAGGCGCGTGCCCTGCTTGGCAATCTGCCGTTGAACGAGTTCGGCGAGTTTCCGTTGTTGCTGAAGTATCTCGACGCTCGACAGAGCCTCTCCGTGCAGGTGCACCCGAGCCCGGCTTACGCGGCGGAGCATGATGATGCGTTTCTCAAAAGTGAAGCGTGGTTCATCGTTGACGCCGACCCCGGTGCAGTGATCTACAAGGGGGTGCACGAAGGTGTCACACCCGAGCAACTGCGTGCCGCGCTTGAGGTGAACGACGACGAGGCAGTCGTGCCCTTACTCATCGAAACACCCGTGCGTCCGGGCGATTGTCATTACCTGCCCAGCGGGACGTGTCACGCGCTGGGCGCGGGCGTGCTGGTGGCAGAGGTGCAGACGCCCAGCGACACGACGTTTCGGGTGTACGACTGGGGCAGGATCGGGCGGGAACTGCATGTTGACCAGGCGTTGGCGTGTATCACGTTTGGCCCGCCGGAGTCGTGGAAGTATGAGAAGCTGTCGTTGCTGAACCACAACGGCACGTCGCGGACTCGGCTGGTGGTGTGCGAGTATTTCCGCATCGACCGCATTGAGGCCGGACCCGGCTTTGATGAGGAACTCAGCTACAACCAGCCGGCGGTGTGGATGGTGCTCGCTGGTGAGGCACGCCTGACTTGCGATGCGGCCGAGCCTGTGACGCTGACGTCGGGGCGGACGGTTTATATTCCGCCGGGGATGCCCAACGCCCGCTTGCATGTTACCGAACCGTTGGACTGGCTGGAGATCACGTTCCCACAGGCGACGTCGCAACGGTTGGCGTAGGGGGTAGGGCGTTCACAGGAGAACGGGGGCGCTTCTGCACCCCGAAGAGCGCGGTGCGAGCACCGCTGCTAAATGGTTGATATACCCAGCAAACCCAGGCTTTGTGTATGAGGCTGACGCCCACGGATTGAATCCGTGGGCGTCGAGCGCACACGGGATTCATGTCCAATCCGTTTCACGTCGGCAGCGCTGCGTCGGCTTCGATGAGGCCGGCGCGCCATTCCATGTATGCGTAAGGCAGCGCTTCGCGGTCGTGCAGTTCGCGCAGGTCGTTGAGGTATTGCTCGTAGAGTTCGTGCTGCCAGTGCTCCGTGCCGGTCTGACAGAAGAAGATACGGCAACCCAGGGGGCGGACGGCGTGGGTCGAGCATTTGCCGTCGACCTGATATCGGCAGGCGGCGGGCAGTTGCAGTTGTGGCAGCGAGAGGGGGCTGGCGGGCGGCGTTCGCGTGTTGGGGGATGGGGCGTGCTGGCGGAACCAGGCGATCTCAAGGCCGGTGACATAGAGGCGGTGGCCGAAGGCGTCGAAGTTGCAGCATCGGCCGCTGGTCCAGCAGGTGGGGCCGCGGCTGGCGATGTCGGCATCGAGGCGGGCGTAGAGGTCGCGGAGGGCGCGGTCGATATCGCGACGCGCGGCGGCGTCGTGCCAGGTCTGCCAGGGGGTGTCGGTGTGGGTGGTCATGCGGCGGTCGATCAGTCGGCTCGGCTGACTTCGTCGAGGACGTGCTCTTCGACATAGATGGGCACGTCGGTGGCGACGCCGATGGCGATCGCGTCGCTGGGGCGGGAGTCGATGTCGACGTTTTCGCCATCTTTTTCGAGCATGAGCCTTGCGTAGAAGGTGTGGTTTCGCAGGTCGTTGATGACGACGCGGTCGAGGCGGTAGCCGAGCTGTTCGATGATGTTGGCCAGCAGTTCGTGCGTCTGCGGGCGTGGTGGTGTTTCACCCATGAGTCGACGGTTGATCGCGGCCGCCTCGGTGAGGCCGATGACGATGGGGAAGGTACGTTCGCCATCGACCTCGCGCAACTCGACGATGTGCGTATCGTCGGTTTCGCGAATGAGGATGCGTGCCAGTTCAACGCGGACCGCCATGACGACTCCTTGCCTGCTGGTACGGCTTGCCCCGCTTGCCGGTTCATTGTCGCGTGAGGCGACGAAATGGCAAGGGCGATTGTGGCTGATTGTAGGCAGGTGGTGGGGGTTGGGAGCAGAGCGACTGAGGTCGCTCTGCCTTTGGAAGACGGCGGGGGGAAGTCAGGCTTTGCGTTTGATGAGGGCGTGGTAGCTGCCGTCGTGGTAGCTCAAGCCGAGGCCGACGGGGAGGGTCTGGTGCTCGTGGATGATTTCGCCGTTGATCTGCTTGGCGAGCCAGCGGGCCTGTTGGTTGTTCTCGGCGACGTCGAGGCTGCATGTGCTGTAGAGCACGTGGCCGAGGGGCGCGAGGGCAGGCAACGCGTCGCGGATGATGCGGCGTTGCAGTTCGAGCAGGTTGTTCATGGTCTTGCGCGTCAGGCGGTAGCGGGCCTCGGGGCGGCGGGCGAGTACGGCGGTGTTCGAGCAGGGCACGTCAAGCAGCAGCAGGTCGACCTGCTGCTGTTTGGCCTCGTCGATGGCCAGACGTTCGATGTTGGGCAGGCCCGCGGCGGCGTGGGTCAACTCGTCGAGGCGGTCGGGGTTGATGTCCGTGGCGAGAATCTTCGCGTCGGGATGCGCTGCGGCGAGTTGGCGGGTTTTCGTGCCACGGCCGGCGCAGTAGTCGAGAGCGGCGGTGAAGGCGATGTCGCGCACGGCAGTAACAGGCTCGGCGGACGCGGGGTCCTGCACGCGACGGTGGGGCGATGCGTCTAAAAAGGCGGTGAGTTCGTCGTGGGTCGACTGCCAGACGATGAAGCCGGGGCGGGCGTGAGGGGCCCACGGCGGGACGCTGGAGGCTTCGGGGGTGGCATCGGTGGGGGTGTTATCGGTGGCAAACCCGGGTTCGATGGCGACGATGGTGGGGGCGGGCTTGAGCGTGTGCAGGCAGAGCGTGGTGGCGGTGGGTGCGTCGAAACTGTCGAACCAGCGGCGGACGACGTGCTCGGGCATGTTGGTCGCCAGCGCGAGGTGAGCGGGGAGATCGGTGGCAGGGTCGGGGAAGACGTCGCGCTTGAGGGTGATGAAGCCTGGTGTGTCGGCCCCGTTGGGGGGGGCATCGCCCGGCTTGCGGTCGGTGTAGTGGGGGATGCTGTTGGCGGCGGGCTGCCAGGGGGTGTCGCTGCGGTTGGTGACGAGGCGGGCGGTGTTGCGCAGCACGCCGTTGACCATTGCGGCGGCTTGGGGGCGGACGAGGCGGCGGGCGAGTTGGACCATTTCGTCAACGACGGCATAGCTGGGCAGTCGATCCATGAACAGCAGTTGGGCTGCGCCGGCGAGCAGCACGGCCCGCATGGTCGGCTGAAGCCGCCACATCGGTTGCTTGACGAATCGGCTGACGACGTGTTCGAGGGTCAGCCAGCGGCGGAGGGTGGTGCGATGGATGGCGACAGCGAGCGCGGCCTCGGCGGAGGTGAGGCCGACGGTGTCGAGGGTTTGTGGCGGCAGGTCGGGGAAACGTTGCGCGGCGTCGGCGAGGGCGCGGGTGGCGATCTCGCGAGCCGAGCGTGCTTTCGTTCGCTCAGCTTTGCTCATGCGGCTCGTTCTGGTGTTTCGGCTCGCCGTCGGCGGCTTGGTTTTCGGTGGATTCGCCGCCGCCGAGGGCTTTGCGTGTTTCGTCGATGAGCTGATCCACCTTGAAGGGTTTGAACAGCACGCTGGAGAGGCCTTCCTGGCTGGCGCGGACGATGGAGTGGTGCGGGTCGTAGCCGAAGCCGGTCATGAGGATGACGGGCAGGTGATCGTTGTGTCGGTGCGCGGCGGCGAAGATTTCGTAGCCGTTGCGGTAGGGCATTTTGATGTCGGAGATGACGAGGTCGAACTCGTCCTGTTCGAGGAGGGTGCAGGCTTCGTAGCCGTCTTTGGCGACCTGGACGTGGCAGCCGTGCTTCCGGAGGACGTCTGCGACGGTGGCGCGCATGTGCGGTTCGTCGTCTGCGACGAGGATGCGTTTGTCCTGAAGCAGCGGGTCGACCTGCTTCTGTTTGAGTTTGTTTTTGCCGAGGATGGTTTTGGGGCCGGCGGCGACATCGCGGATGGCGTGGCGGATGGCTTCGACGTTTTCGACGATGCGGTTGAGTCGGCCGCGCATGGTGTCGTCGCCGATGTATTCCTCGATGAGGGTTTGTGCATCGGTGACGATGTCGTTCATCGGCTGGGCCATTTCCTGCACGACGGAGTCGGTGATCTGGCCGGAGGTTGTGTAGCGTTCGACGACGAGCAGGTCGAGGATGTTCAGGGCGAGGGCGACCGATCGGCCGAAGATCTCGGCGAACTGTCGGTCGTCTTCGTTGAACGCGCCGACCTGGTCGCTTTCGACGTTGTAGACGCCGACGACCTTGTCGAAGAGCATCAGCGGGACGGTGAGCGAGCTTTTGGAGTGTTGGAGGCCGGGGACGTAGCGGGGGTCTTTTTCGGTGTCGTGGCAGATGTAGCTTCGGCCGGTGGCGGCGACATAGCCGGAGATGCCGTTGCCTTCGGGCTGTGCGTAGAGGTCGATTTCGAGGGCTTCGGGGGGGAGGCCCTCGGCGATGACGACTTCGAGGCGGTTGGTGCGTTTGTCGACGAGGCGGATGGCGAAGTGGTCGAAGTGCATCAGGTCTTTGCTGTAGCGGATGATTTTATCCTGCAACAGCTTGAGACGTTCGCTGGGCGTGAGCTTGAGGACGGCCTCGGAGTCGATGGTGGCCAATTCGCGGCCGGCGGAGTCGATGGCGTCGATTTTACTTTGGAGGCGTTTGCCGCTGGTGGCGTCCCAGACGACGCCGACGACTTGCTGGACCTGGCCTTCGTCGCTGACGACGGGCGAGCAGATCATTTCGAAATAGCGGGCCTCGACCTGGAAGGTGAATTTCTTGGAGCGGGGTGGGGCGGTGTCGCTGATCGGGCCGGACTGTGCGGTGAAGATGGAGAGGGCTTGCGAGCAGATGCGTCGGACGTGTTCGAAGACTTCGGGGGTGAAGCCGCGCATGCGTTTGTTGGACCAGCTGCATCGGCCGTCGGCGTCGACGATGAGCACGCCTTCGCCGATGGTGTTGAGGATGAGGCTGCTCTTGCCGCCGACGAGTCCGCGCTCGAGCGGGAGGAAGTCGCCCACGTCGGCGAAGACGGCGTGGTAGTCTTCGCTGCGCAGGGCGGCGAGGGCTTCTTCGAGGCGTTCGTACACATCGACGCGGAACTGGTCGCCCAGGCACGCGGGGATGGAGTGGTCTCTCGCCACTTTGCCAGCAAAGACCAGCACACGTGGTCGTGTGTCCATGTTCATTGCCTATCCTTGCTGCCGAGTGAGGGGTCGCTCGCACGAGCCGACCCGTCGGCGTTTATTGGTTTCATCTCAAGCCCCGCCTGACCGATTGGCCGAGCTTTCAGGCCCGGGCAACGGGACGCCCCTTGAGACTATCATCGGGCGAGCACCTATCTTTTGTGAATTGTACGTTACGGTTAAGCCTCCGTTCGAGTCGCGGCGCGAGATTTCTTGCATCGGACGATGAAAAACGTTGTGGCGGTATCGCTGCGAGCGAATGGGGTGGGGAGCCAGGGCGAAAGAAAATCAGAACTTTCGACTGAGCACGGCGTCGGCCATTTCCAGCAGGAGGGTGCGGGCGGGAGACTCGGGCAGGTGTTCGCTGATCTGGGCCTTGGCGCTGGCGACCAGCTCGGCGGCCCGCTGGCGGGCGAATTCGACCGAGCCGTCGGCGTTGAGGCGATCACGGAGCAGCTTGGCTTGTTTGTCGCGGACGGCCGGGTCGAGGGAGCGGTCTCGCTGGGCTTCGAGCAGCTCGCGCATCGCCTCGCGGTTGGTGTCGTCCAGCGAGGCGAGGTGGTGGATGAGCGGGAGGGTGAGCTTGCCCTTTTCCAGGTCGCGGTTGAGCGTTTTGCCGACGGTTCGTTCGTCGCCGGTGAGGTCGAGCACGTCGTCGACGATCTGGAAGGCGACGCCGAGCTTTTCGCCGTAGTGGTAGAGGGCGTCCGTGGTGGCGGGCGGGGTGTTGTTGAGCACGGCGGCGAGGCGGCAGCTTACGCCGCAGAGGCTGGCGGTCTTGCGGCGGATGATCTCGAAGTAGGTCCGCTCGTCGAGGTCGGCGTTGTTGCGGTTGGCCAGTTGGAGCAGTTCGCCTTCGCAGACGGTGTTGGTGGCGTGGGCGATGGCGCGGCTGATCTCGGCGTCGCCGAGCGACGAGCAGAGGTGGTAGGCGTGGCTGATGAGGTAGTCGCCGAGCATGACGGCGGCCTCGTTGCCGGCGAGGTGGTTGATGGTCGCGCCCCGCCGACGCAGCTCCGCCTCGTCGAGGATGTCGTCGTGGACGAGGGTGGCCATGTGCACCATTTCGAGCACGGTGGCGACGATGCGGTGGCCCGGGCGGGTGGTGGGTTCGGTCGGCTGGTCGGGGTGGCTGGCGAGGGCGGAGACGAGCACGAGGGTGGGTCGCAGCATTTTGCCGCGATAGCGTTCGACATGCTCGACGAGTTCGTTGACGCAGTCCAGGTCAGACCGCAGTTCGGCGGCAAAGCGGGCCTCGACGTCGGCCAGGTCGGCCGTGAGACGTTCGTGAATTGCATTGTCGCGCTTAGCCAGCACCAGCATCGTGGGCACCTCGAGAAGGAGCAGGTCACCGATTGTAGTGATTCTTGGCCGCTTTGGGCAGAGGCGGGGAAAGGGAGGTTTGTGGTTTCTCGTTTCGGGTTTCCGGTTGAGGCGAATTAATGATTTCTAATTGCTAATCGCTGATTGCTGATTGGATGGGCGCGGCTCCTCGATCAGTAATCAGCGATTAGCAATTAGAAATTCGCGAAGTTGCATTCAGCAAGGGGGGCATTACCATGATCTACTTGACACTCATTCTCAATATCCGCCCCGTTCCGGTGGTGAGGGGTGGCTGGAGCAGAGGTATGTGGGCGAAGCATCGGATGTGGTTGGCGGTCGCTGCTGCGGCAATTGTGCTGGGCGGGGCGGTGGTGTGGCTGCTGCCGCGCGGCGAGGGGTCGAGCGTGGAGCAGCTGGTGCTCTACTCGGGGCGGTCGCGGAGCCTGGTGCAGCCGATGATTCGGCAGTTTGAGCAGGAGACGGGCATTCGGGTGCGCGTGCGGTACGGGGAGTCGTCGCAGTTGGCGACCACGCTGCGCGAGGAGGGGCGTCGTAGCCCGGCGGACGTGTTCTGGTCGCAGGATGCGGGGACGTTGGGTGCGCTGGTACGGGCGGAACGGTTCGAAGCGCTGCCGGAGTCGCTGGTGGCGGACGTGCCGATGGTTTATCGAAGCGCGGATCGCTATTGGGTGGGCACATCGGGGCGGGCGAGGGTGCTGGCGTATTCGCCGGAGCGGGTGTCGTCGGAGGAGCTGCCGACGAGCGTGTTTGATCTTGCGGATCGGCGGTATCGCGGGCGGGTGGCGTGGGCACCGACGAACGCGTCGTTTCAGGCGTTTGTGCTGGCGATGCGTCGCGTGCACGGCGACGACGTGGCCCGGCAGTGGCTGACGGACCTGCGGGCCAATGGCGCCCGGGCGTACGCGAACAACACGGCGATCGTGCAGGGCATCGCGGCGGGCGAGGTCGATTTCGGACTGACGAACCATTACTACCTGCTGCGTTTCCGCGATACACACGCGGACTACCCGGTCGAGCAGACGGCGTTCGAGGCGGGCGACGTAGCCAACCTCGTGCTGACCTCGGGCGCGGGCGTGCTGGCGGGGGCGCGTAATCGGGAGGCGGCGGAGCGGTTTGTCGCGTTTTTGCTTTCGCAGTCGACGCAGCGATATTTCGTGACGGAGACTTTCGAATATCCTGTGGTTGACGGGGTGGAATTGCCCAGCGACGGGCCGATCGACCCGGCCAGGCAGCGGGAACTGGCGCCGGTGATGGAACTTGACGCGCTGGACGATCTGGAGGGAACGCTGCGGCTGTTCCGCGAGGTGGGGTTGTTGTGATGTTGGACTTTGGGTTTCGAATTTCGAACTCGCAGAGCGCGGTTTCGGGGCGTTCTGTAAGCTTGTGCCTGCGATGACTGATGTGGCTGACATTTCCGCGGACTCGGAATCCGAAATTCGCCATCCAAAATTCCGCGCCGCGCGTCCGCCGTGGTATCTGGTGACGCCGGTGGTGATTTGTGCTGCCGGCGTGGCGCTGCCGTTGGTGTACCTGGGGGTGCGGGCGCTGGACGCGGACGCGGCGGGGCTGCGGGAGGTGCTGCTTCGCTGGCGAAACCTGGCGCTGCTGGGCAATACGCTGCTGCTGACGTTGGGCGTGCTGCTGGCGACGGTGGCGATGGCGTTGCCTGCGGCGTGGCTGACGGTGCGGACCGACCTGCCGGGGCGGCGGTTTTTCACGCTTGCGCTGGTGCTGCCGTTGGCCATCCCGGGCTACCTGATGGCGTACGCGCTGCTGGCGGTCGGCGGTCAGTATGGGGCGGCGGCGCAATTGCTGGGCGTCGAACTGCCTCGGCTGTCGGGCTACTGGGGGGCGCTGGTGGCGTTGAGCTTTTACAACTTCCCCTACATGCTGCTGAACCTGCGGGCCGCGCTGAACGGGTTGGACCCGGGGATGGAGGAGGTGGCGCAGTCGCTGGGGCATCGGCCGATGAGCGTGTTTTTCCGCGTGATCGTGCCGCAGCTTCGGCCGGCGCTGGTGGCGGGGGGCCTGATCGTGGCGTTGCACGTGCTGGGGGATTTCGCGGTGGTGAGCCTGCTGGGTTACGAGACGTTCAGCTATGCGCTCTACCTGGAGTACAAGACCAGCGCGTATGTCACGTCGTACGCGGCGTGGCTGGCGTTGATGATGCTGACGCTGGCGGGGATGTACGTGGCGATCGAGTTGGGCGTGCTTCGCGGGCTGCGGCTGCACCGGGCGGGGGCGGGCATGGCCCGGCGGCGGCGGATGGCCCGGCTGGGCGGGTGGCGGTGGCCGGCGGCAGGGGGGCTGGTGCTGCTGCTGCTGGCGGCGGTGGGCGTGCCGGTGACGACGATCAGCTACTGGGCGACGCAGGCGAACTACACTTTTTTGCAGCATGACCTCTGGGACGCGGTGATGGACTCGCTTTGGGCGGCGACGCCGGCGGCGGTGCTGGCGACCCTGCTGGCGATGCCGGTGGCGTACCTGGCGAGGCGGTATCCGGGCAAGCGGTCGACGGGGCTGGAGCGGTTGAGCTATTTGGGGTATGCGACGCCGTCGCTGGCGTTTGCGATGGGGCTGCTGGTGGTGGGGCTGTATCTGCTGCCGGACGCGGCGTATCAATGGCTGTACCACCTGCCGACGCCGGCGTATGGGCTGGAGATGCTGGGCGTGGGGCTGAGCGAGGCGTGGTACGATCGGCTGGACCGGGCGCTGCCGCTGGTGTTGATTTATGCTTTGGGGCTGCATTTTCTCGCCGAGGCGGTCGGGCCGATCCGTTCGAGCCTGTACCAGGCGACGCCCCGGCTGGAGGAGGCGTCGCGGTCGTTGGGGCATGGGCAGATCGCGACGTTCTTCCGCGTGACGCTGCCGCTGCTTCGGCCGGGGCTGGTGGTGAGCCTGGCGCTGGTGTTCCTGTCGGTGATGAAGGAACTGCCGCTGACGTTTTTGCTCTCGCCGTTGGGCTTCGGCACGCTGGCGACGAACTTGTGGAGCTATACGGAAGAGGCGATGTTCGCGGAGGCGGCGCCGTTTGCGCTGCTGATCCTGCTGCTGGCAGCGATGTTTGTGGGGGTGCTGCTGGCGAATGAAGGCAGGAAGAATTAGTCTCAATTGTTCAGCGGCTGTCCAGCAGGGACGGCCGGGGTGAAGCGCCCCTGCGGGGCAGCCGCGAAACGTGTGATTGTTTTTATGAAACCGTTGCTTTGTGTGCACAACATCAGCAAGACCTTCCCCGGCCACGATCGGCCGGTGATTAAGGATGTGACGTTCTGCGTCTATCCCGGCGAGGTGCTTGCGCTCGTGGGGCCCTCGGGCTGCGGGAAGACGACGACGCTGCGCACGGTGATGGGCTTCGAGCACGCGGACGCGGGCGAGGTGCTGCTCGGTGAGCAGGTGCTCCAGCGCGAAAAAACCTTCGTCGGCCCGGACCAGCGGGGCATTGGGTTTGTCTTTCAGGACTATGCGCTGTTTCCGCATTTGAGTGTGCTGGAGAATGTGTTGTTCGGCTTGCGCGGCGCGGCGTTCAAAAAGCGAGGCGGGCCTGCGATGACCCGACGCCGACGTGCGCAGATCGCCAAGGAAGCGCTGTGGATGGTCGGGCTGATGGGGCTGGAAGATCGCATGCCGCATGACCTGTCCGGCGGTCAGCAGCAGCGGGTGGCGCTGGCCCGGGCGATCGCGCCGGGCGCGCGGGTGATTCTGCTCGACGAGCCGTTCAGCAACCTCGACCCCGACCTTCGGCTGGCAACGCGAAACGAGGTGCGGATGATCGCCCACCGTGCGAAGATGGCGGTGGTGCTGGTGACGCATGACCAGGAGGAGGCGTTGTCGACGG
Organism: Phycisphaerales bacterium AB-hyl4; assembly: GCA_041821185.1. Taxonomy (NCBI): domain Bacteria; kingdom Pseudomonadati; phylum Planctomycetota; class Phycisphaerae; order Phycisphaerales; family Phycisphaeraceae; genus Natronomicrosphaera; species Natronomicrosphaera hydrolytica. Next base: position 125,533 of record JBGUBD010000007.1, read on the forward strand.
CCGACCGGCTGGCGGTGATGCGCGAAGGCAGGCTGGTGCAGACCGGTCCGCCCGAGGAGGTTTACAACAGCCCGGCGACGGCGTTTGTGGCGCAGTTTCTCGGGCGAACGAACCTGTTGGAAGGTGATGCGACGGGCACGCACGCCGTGACGCCGTTGGGCCGAGTGGAGCTTGAGCACTTCACGCGGGGCAAGGTGTTGCTGTCGCTTCGGCCGGAGCATTTGTCGATGCAGCCCGCGGGCGATGAGCACGAGCCTGGCGCGCTTTGTGTGGGCAAGGTGGTCAGTCGCGAGTTCAAGGGTCATGACATGACGTTCCGCATTCGGCTGCAGTCGAACCGTCACGAGGTGTCGGTGCAGACGGACTACGCGACTGGGCTGGCGGTGGGGGATCGTGTGTGTCTGAAGGCCCGCACGCCTGCAGCGGTGGTCGAGCCGGACGACATGACGGTACAACTGACCGTGCCGACGGTGGGGTAAGTCTGCTGATTGCCGGTGTGCGTCGGCTGCCATATAGTGCAGCGAAGCTTGCGGGCACGCGTTGGCCAGCGGTTCAACCACGGGCGCACGTCTACGATGTTCAACCTACTTTCGATTGTCATCCCGGTTTACAACGAGAAAGACCTGCTGCCCGTGCTGCTGGCGCAGGTGCAGTCGGCCGAGCTTCCCGAGGGATTGCAGCGGCAGATTATCGTCGTCGACGACGGCTCGACCGACGGCACGGCCGACGTGTTACGGCGTTACGCGCAAGAGCACGCGGGCATCGAGCCTTACTTTCAGCCCGCCAATCGTGGCAAGGGCGCGGCGGTGCGCGAGGGCTTCGCGCGGGCGCGGGGTGAGATCGTGCTGATTCAGGACGCGGACCTGGAGTACGACCCGGCGGAGTATGGCAAGCTTCTCGCGCCCATTCTCGCGGACAAGGCGGACGTGGTGTTCGGCTCGCGATTCATCGGTGAAACGCATCGTGTGCTCTATTACTGGCATTACCTGGGCAACAAGCTGCTGACCATGCTTTCGAACGTGTTGACGAATCTGAACCTGACGGACATGGAATGCTGCTACAAGGTGTTCCGCCGGGAGGTGATCGACGGTTTGAAGGTTGAGGAAGACCGCTTCGGCGTTGAGCCGGAGCTGACGGCGAAAGTCGCGGCGGCGCGGGTGCGGATTTATGAAACGCCTGTCAGCTACGCCGGCCGAACGTATGCCGAGGGCAAGAAGATCCACTGGAAAGATGGGATCGAAGCGTTGCGGTGCATCTTTCAGTACAACGGTCGGGCGATCTTCACTCGCCAACGGCGGGGCATGTCGATGGGCCAGACCACGAGGGCCGACTCCACTTCCGACCCATCGCAATAGACTCGCTGCCGGGCGACCTGTAGCGGTTATGTCAGTTGCGCTCGCGCGGATCGCAGTTGCATACATGTCCGAAGCGATCGCGATTCATCCACCTCCGTCGATCGGTCGACGTAACCCCTGTCAGGGGGTGGCCGTTGTTGTTGAGGGAGATGGCATGCTGCGAATTGATGTTGCCAAAGCCAAGCCGGGCATGAAGCTGGCCTTGCCTGTGCAGAACCCGCAGGTACCGTCGCGCACGCTGTTGAAAGTCAGCTACGAGCTGAGCACGAGCGTCATCAAGCGACTGCTCGAACAGGGGATTCGCTCGATCTGGGTTCGCTATCCGAGCCTGGACTTCCTTAAAGAAATCATTGACGCGGAGACGGTTCGCAACCAGAGCGAGCTGGTATCTCAAGTGTCTGGTACGTTCGAGTCGCTTCAGGCTCAAGCGACTGCGAAGCTGCCTTATGACACTTATACGAAATCGCTTCAGCAGCTTGTCGATCACCTGATCAGCCATCCGAATTCGATTGTCTTCCTCGGCGATATTTCCGACGCGACGGACGACCTGATGCGCCACAGCTCAAGCGTCACCTACCTGACATTGCTGATGGGTCTGAAACTCGACGGCTACCTGGTCAAGGAACGCAAGCACGTCGCGCCCGCGCGGGCGAAGGAAGTGGCCAACCTCGGCCTGGGCGCGATGCTGCACGACGTGGGTGTGACGCAGTTGCCCGCCGAGGTGTCCGCCCGTTACAAGCGTGAGGCCGACGAGTCTGACCCCGGTTGGCAGGAACACCCGGCGATGGGTTTTCGCATGGTTCGCAGCGACGTCGACCCGTCGGCCGCGACAGTGGTGCTCAACCATCACCAGTACTTCGACGGCAGCGGCTATTCGGGGCAGGATTTTCCGACATTGACGGGGCGGAACATTCACGTGTTCGCGCGCATCACGGCTGTGGCGGACCAGTTCGACCTGCTGCGCAACCCGGCGAACCTGCCGGCGCAGCCGACGGCGTGGGTGCTGAATGCAATGGTGACCGAGCCGTTGCGGGCACGCTTTGACCCGACGGTGCTTCGGGCGTTGCTGGCGGTGGTGCCGCCTTACCCGCCGGGGTCGGTGGTGAAACTCAGCGATGGTCAGTTTGCGGTGTGCATCGATCACAACGCGCACGACCCATGTCGGCCGAAGGTGCAGATTATTCCCGACCCGGCGACCATCGCGGGCGGCGACTTGCCGCTGGGGCCGAGCATCGACCTGAGCGAACAGCCGGAGACGCTGTTTGTCGCGGAGCATGATGGCAAGCCGGTCAGCGAGTTCAACTTTACGCTGCCGCTCGATCTCGCCAGCGAGACAGCGCGGAGCCTGGCCTGGGCGTAACGCGGAACGGATCGGACATGAATCTCGGGTGCGATGGAAGCCCACGGATTCAATCCGTGAGCTTCGGCACGCTGTACGCAAACTCAAAACGTCATCGTGTCACCGACCGCGACGCTCGCCGCGTTGCGAGCGATCGCGCTGTGCGGGTGGTGAACTATCTCCATCATCGGCCGAGCCGCTGCGCGATCCGCGTTGCGGTCGGTTGCCTGCTTCCTGGTTGGAACGACGCGGTGAGTCGGCTCGTTCGCGCGAGCGGTCACGGTCGGGGCGCTGCTGAACGCTTGGGCGCGACGGGCGCGTGTCGGGGCTTGCCTGGAACGTGCCGCGGGATCGCTGCATACGCTCCAACTGACGCTCGCGAACGCGCTGCTCAGCGGTTGGCTGTTGTTGCCGCCGCTGAATGCGATCAGAGGCCCTGGGGCGTGTCGGGCGATCTTCGGCACGCGGTGCGTTTGGCTGCATCCGCTGCAACTGGCGCTCACGCACACGCTGCTCGGCTGTGGGCTGCTCGCGCTGTTGCAGACGATCGGTCGTTCGCGGTCGTGTTGCTCGCTCCTCGGTGCGCGGTGCGCTTGGCTGCATGCGCTGCAACTGACGCTCACGAACGCGCTGCTCGGCTGTGGCCGACTCGCCGCTACGCGGCTCGCCCGGCTGAACGCGTTGCAACTGGCGTTCACGCACGCGTTGCTCGGCGGTGCGTGCTTCGCGCTGCTGGGCGTCACGTCGATCCGACCGATCGCCTCGACGATCGCCAAAGCGTGTGATCGTTCGGCGGTCGTCCGTTGAACGATCGGCTTCGCGGTCGCGAGATGGGCGGACGATGCCGCGCCGCTCGAATCGATCGGTGTCACCGCTGCGAACACGCTCATCTCCGCCCCGGCGAGGCGACGTCATGCCTGGCCCACCACGGCGATCTCCGTCGCGCTCGGCACGCTCGGCACGACTACGGCCATCGCGGTCGACGCCGGCGGCGCGCCGCGTTTCGTCGCCCGTACGCCAGCCCGAGCGAGGCGTTTCGTCGCCACTTCGTTGAGCACGCTGGCGGCGCATGTTGCGCTCGTAATCCGGTTCCTGCTGACTGAGATTGACCGATCGTCGAACCCGGCCGCGTTCGGCCCGATCGCGGTCGGCGAGGCTGCGGACGTTGTCCTGGCCACGGCGGTCGGACCATTGCACGACACCGCGGTCGTGGCGCGACGGAGCCGAGCGTACCTGTCGCGAGCGGATGCGCTGATCGAGGACCATGGCTCGCGAGCGGGCAGCGACGCGGTGGTCGCCACGCTGGATGCTCTGCGGGCCGCGGACCCAGCGATGACGGTGGTTGTGCTGGTGTACGTGGATGTTCACGGTGCGGGCGTAGGGCACGCGGACGATGTGCCGATGTCGCGGGCCGAGATGCCAGACGTGAACGTGGTGATGATGCTGGTGAATGTGTCGGACGACGGTCACCGGCAGGGGGCGGACGTAGACCGGGCCGGTGTAGATGCGTGTGACCGGGGCGTAAGTGCTCGCGCCGAGGCTGAAGCGAACGCCGCCGACGGTGAAGCTGGCGGAGCTGGAGACGATGACCGGCCGATGGTGGCGGTCGATGGGCGTCCAGATGTAGTGGTCGTTGTAGCGGATGGCGGTGGCCCAGGCGGGGCTCCACTGGCCGTGATAGCTCCAGACCCAGCCGTAGGTCGCGGTGTAGCGCCACGTGCCATAGTGGGTGGTGACATGGGAGAAGGGGTACTTGCCGATCCACACCTGGCCGGTGCGGGGCACGTGGGTCCACTGGCCGTAGCGGTAGGGCACGTAGTGGGTGACGACGGTGGGGCGCCAGTAGGGAGCGTTGTCGATGTAGACCCATTCACCGTAGTTGCCCAGATCGTTGACGCCGAGCGTGTCTTCGTTGATGTGGAGGTTGTCGGGCAGGGGGGTACGAGCGATGCCGGTGGTCAGCACGTCGACGCGCTGGGCGTGCCAGCGGTCGAAGCTGTCGGCGTCGGAGCTGTCGAAGCGGACGGCCGCGGAGGGCATGAGGCCGGGGTCGACCCATACACGTTGGCCGGCGGTGACGACCTGCGGGCCGCCCTGCTCGGCCCGCATGATGGCGTGGCCGTCGTTGACGGAGAGGGTGACGCTGCCGTCGTCTTCGATGTCGATGCGCAGGGCCGTGCCGCGGACGATTTCGACCACCCCGGCGGGCGTTTCGAAGACGACGTCGCCGGTGCTGCGGCTAAGGCGATGCACGTAAAACGAGCCTACCTCGCCACGGAGGGCCATCGTCGCCCCGATATCGCGCACTTCCATCTGACTGCCGTCCGCCATGCGAACGAACGTGCCACGCGGAAACTCCAGTTCGCTCGTGCTGCCGTCGTCGGCCCAGAGGCGGTCGCCGGGCAGAACGAGCGTGTTCACAGGGGCGAATGCCCAGTCGTCATCTTCCTCGCCACGGATGACCGTGCCGCCGGCGTCGTAGCTGACGCGGGCGTGCATGGCAAACTCGCCGTCGCCTTCGTCGGCCAGGGCGGGCGTCGCCATCGCGAGCCCCGCGACCATCGCGGCCGGGAGGGTCACCGCCAGCGCCGGTCGCGTGGCCTCGTTCACCAGGCGCAGTAGTCGCCCCGACGTCCACTTCAAAGCGTGCCTGAGCATGACGGTTTCTCCTTTGTGTGTGGCGTCGGACGCTGTTCCCCGAAACCCGGCCTTGTGAATCGCGCGGCCAGGCGGTGCGCCTTCCCCGAAAGCGCAGCCGCATCACTACAAAGGGTAACGCTCCCCGGCTGGGTTTCATTTCCGGAAACCCCGCAGATTCGGGCGAAAGCACGTTTACGGCCTGCGAGCCGCGATTTTTATTCAACTGTGGACTGTTGCAATCCCACGGGAAATGGCGATCGTGGGTCAATCGCGAGATCAGCTCCGGCTGGGGGTCGGCTCGTCGTCGTCATCGTCGAGATTGGGATAAAAATCGTCGTCGTCGTCCTCGGCGTCGGCCATGCGCTGCAAGGCTTCAATCGGGTCCTCGTCGATGTCGCTGGTGGGGATGTGGCTGTCGTCCTCATCCATCGGCGAGAGGGGGTTGTCCGCGTCGTCGTCGTCGTCGCCCATGGGCGTGAGCGGTCGACCGTCGTCGGCGATCTGGGTGGACTTGCTGTCGGACTTGCTGTCGTGCGAACTGATGACGGTGCGGATAGGCTTGACCTGCTCGGGCTGGCCATCGATCACGACGGTAAAAATGACCGGTCCGACGGTGATTTCATCGCCGGCCGAGACAATCGCCTCCTGAACGCGTACGTTATTGTGGAACGTGCCGTTACTTGAGCCGAGATCCCGCAGCTCGACCTCCTCGCTTTCGGGGTCGACCTTCAGCTCGCAGTGGTGGCGTGAGACGCTGGAAAGCGGGATTCGCAGGTCGCAATCGTTCTTGCGGCCGATGATCACCCGATTTTTCGTGACCTCGAAGTCACGCCGGGCACCATCGCTTTTAAACATCACCAACAAGACGTCCATTGAAATGCCCTCGTTCGCAGGCTCGAACACCCCACACTCGACGTGAGTTTACCCCTGTGCGGAAGTTGCATCAAGCATCGTGTGCCGGAACTGCTGCCGAAATTGACGCCCGACCCGGCGTCGACGCGGTCTATATGCACGTTCCGTTCTGTTTTCATAAGTGCCATTATTGCGACTTTTACAGCATTGTGGACCAGCCAGTGGGGCCAACGGACCGCCAGGCCCGGTTTACCGACGCCCTCATCGCCGAGCTGACACATCAGGCGGAGGCTTACAACCTGCGGCCCCGCACGATTTTCGTCGGCGGCGGCACGCCCACGCTGCTGCGGCCCGAGTTGTGGCGACAGCTGCTGGCAGCGATGCAGGGGCTGGGCATGCTCGATGAGGTGGCCGAGTTCACCATTGAAGCCAACCCCGAAACCGTCACTGCCGAGCTGATGAGCGAGCTAACGGCCGGCGGCGTCAACCGCATCTCCATGGGAGCCCAGTCGTTTCAACCGCGACTGCTCAAGGCGCTGGAGCGGTGGCATGACCCGGCCAGCGTGGGCCGTGCCGCCGAGCGGGTGCAGGCTGCGGGGATCGACAATTTCAATCTCGACCTGATTTTCGCCATCCCGGGCCAGACGCTGGACGAGCTGGACGCCGACCTTGATGCGGCGATGGCGATGGGGCCGACGCATTTGTCCTGCTATAGCCTGATTTTCGAGCCGCACACGCCGCTGACAAAGAAGATGCAGCTCGGGCTGGTTAAGCCCATGGACGAAGAGACCGAGCGGGCGATGTACGAACGCGTGCTCGAACGGCTGTCCGCGGCCGGCTTCGAGCACTACGAGGTGAGCAACTGGGCACGGCCGACGCGCCGCTGCGAGCACAACCTCATCTATTGGGCCAACGGCGATTGGCTGGGCATCGGCCCCTCGGCGGCGAGCCACGTGGCCGGGCGGCGGTGGAAGAATCAACCGCATCTGGGCAAGTACCTGGCTGAATCGCCCCGGCCGCCGGTGGTGGATGAGGAATGTCTGCCCGAGGCGCAGCGCGTGGGCGAGCAGCTCATGCTCGGCCTGCGACTCAGCGAAGGCGTGACGCTGGACTGGCTCGCAGCGACGCTGCCCAGCGATGATGCCCGCTGGCAGCGGATCGAAGAGCATGTGGGGCATGGGTTACTGGAGCGCACATCGACCCATCTGCGGCTGACGCGCGACGGGCTTTTTGTGGCAGATACGCTGATTGGGACGTTGTTGTAGTTTTTTTTGGGGGGGGCGAATTTCGAATTTCGAATTTGGGATTGGGGGAAATGAAAAAGCCCGCCTGGTGGGGCGGGCTTTTCGTGGGGGTTGGGTTGTCTATTCGAATTATTTGAAATCGGCGTCGTTGTCTGCTTCGGGCTGCGGAGCGGTCTGGCGACGTTGCTGGCTTTGCTGCTGTTCGCCTTGACCGTCGGATCGCTGCTCGGAGCGGCCTGCGGCTTCGCGGACGCTCGGCGGCATGGCAACGAGGTAGATCTCGACGCGTCGGTTGGCTTCCACGCCGCCGGAGCGGTGCGGCTCAATGGGGCGATATTCGCTGTAGCCGGAGACGTTCATGCGGACCGGCGGGAGGCCGGCGCTTTCGAGCACGTCCTTGACAGCGATGGCGCGGTGAGCGGAGAGGTGCCAGTTGGTGGGGTGGCGTTCGCGTGTGGCGGGGTTGCCGATCGGCACGTTGTCGGTGTGGCCGACGATGCGGATTTCGTAGGGGCGTGCGGCGTCGCTCTGGAGGACGCGTGCGAGCTCGCGAAGTGAGCTGGCGGCGTCGTCGCGGACGTCAGCCGAGCCGAGGCCGAAGGTGAAGTCGCTGCGGAAGCGGATCATGCCGCGCTCCGAGTCGTAGCTCATCAGTTCAGGGTTGGAAGCGGCCAGGCGTTCGAGTTCGCTGTCCAACTCGGCAGGCAGGGCGCCGGCGGCCGAGCCGAGCTCGCGAAGCTGCGATTCCATGTCGCCGAGGGCCTGGCGGAGTTGGTCGCGTTCGTCGCGGAGGCGACGCAGTTCGTCGCGGCTGGCGGCTTCATCGCCCGCGCCGGACTGAAGCGAGGCGATGCGTCGTTCGGCTTCTTCGAGCTGGTTCTGCAGGTCGATGACCTGTTCCTGAGCCTGGCGGTAGGCTTCGCGGGTCTGGTCCAGCTCGGTCTGAGCGACGCAGCCGGTGGCGGAGAGCGTCAATGCTCCGAGCAACATCCATGTCTTGGCGAATCTCATGTGCGATATCCTTTTTGGTCAGGTACGGATCTTGATAACGATTCGGGGGGGTGAGCCCCGGCGGCGGGGCGTGTCTCGGGGAAGGCCCGGCGACAGGCGGCGATTGTACCGCGATGCCCGCCGCCGTGGAAATCCTGACTTTCCCGAGGCATTTCCATTACTATCTGTCGGACGCATGGGGCCGCTGGCATGAAGCGAAATCCGACCACCCTCTACCTCGCCGCCGCCATCCGTGACGCCGGGGGTCACGTCGCTCGCCCCGGCGCGATCGCCGTACGCGACGGCCGCGTGGTTGATGCGGGGCATCCAAACGACATTTCCCGTCGATTGCGCAACACGGCCCGCACGGTCGAGCTGCCCGAAGACCTGCTTTTGCCGGCGATGGTCAATGCACATGCTCACCTGGACCTGACCCACGTGCCGGCGGTCGACTACACCGGCGATTTTCTGGCCTGGCTTAAGCAGGTACGCACCGCTCGGCCGACGGATTTCGACGCGGTCGGTGCTGCCGTCGCCGAGGGGCTTCGCCTCTCGCGGGAGGCGGGGGTGGGGTACGTTGGTGATATTGCCGGCTCGGTGGACGCGATCCGCGCCCGCCACGCTGTTGGGGAGGGCCTGGCATTGCCGGGCGTGAGCTATCTCGAATGCTTTGGCTTTGACACGATGCTCGACGCCGCGGCCGACCGAATCGAGGCCTGGCTGGACCCGCTGCCGTTCGACGTGCCCGTGCCGGGGCATGTGCGCGGGGTGACGCTGGGCATTCAGCCGCACGCGCCCTACTCGGTCGGACGGACGTTGTATGACGCGGCGACCCGGCTGAGCCATAAGCACATTTACCGGCTGAGCACGCACCTGGCCGAGTCGCCCGCCGAGTTGGAGTTCGTTCGCGACGCGACCGGGCCCTTCGTTGACCTGCTGCGCGAACTGGGCAAGCTGCCCGATACGCTGCAAGCGACGGGCAAGCATCCGATCGACTGGCTGGAGCCGAACCTCAAGCGCGGCCGCTGGCTGCTGGCACACTGCAACTACATCGAAGACCGCCACATCACCACGCTCAAACGCACGGGGACGAGCGTGGTCTATTGCCCGCTGGCCAGCGAGTATTTTGGTCACCCCGAGCAGGGGCAGCACCGCTACCGCGAGATGCTCGCCGCGGGGGTGAACGTCTGCCTCGGCACGGACTCGCTGCTGTGTCAGCAGGGCGTCGACCAACCGATGGGCATCATGCCGCAGATGCGTCGGCTGTATGCGCGGGATGAAACCGCCCCGGAACTGCTGCTGGAGATGGCGACCACGCACGGCCGACTGGCGCTGGAATTTTCCGACACGGACGCGACGTTGCGGCGCGGGGCCCCGGCCGTGTTCACCGCGGTTCGTATCGACCCCGATGATGCTACGGACCCGCTGACGCAGGCGCTGACGAATGATCACCCGGCACGCTCGATTCATGCCGAGTTGACGGATGAGTCGAACGACTGACGACACGCAATCAGCGATCCGCAATCAGCAATCAGCAATCAGCAATTCAATTTGACCTCATGGCCGACCTGACACCATCACAACTGCATGAGCGCCGCGAGCGTGTGTTCCTTGTGCTTGCCGGGCTGTTTCTGGGCACGCTGGCGATGCTCAACATCCTGGGCGTGTCGCGGTTTATCGTGTTCGCGTCGTGGCATGAAGACACAGGTTGGCAGTGGGGCGAGTGGGGCCCGGCAGGGTCGATTGCGCTGGCGGTGGCGGTGGGCGTGTTGCCTTATCCGCTGACGTTTTTGTGCACGGACCTGATCAGCGAGTTCTACGGCCGAAGGCGGGCGAACTTTGTTGTCTTCGTCGGATTACTGGTCAACCTCTGGGTGATCTTTATTCTGTGGGTGGCGGGCGTGCTGCCGAGCGTGCCGACGATGGACGCGGAGACAGGCCTGCCCGCAACGGATGATCCGGACTACCCGTTTTATTACATCCGCATGCTCACGTTCGGCGCGGTGTCAGCGAGCATGATCGCGTACCTCGCGGCGCAGCTTGTCGACGTGCACGTGTTCCATTTCTGGAAGCGGTTGACGCGCGGCCGATGGCTGTGGCTGCGCAACAATGGGTCGACCATGGTCAGTCAGTTTGTTGACACGTTCGCGGTGATCACGATCACGCACTTTTACGCGCGCGCGTTGCCGATTGATGAGGGCAGCGCGATCTGGCCGCAGTTGTGGTTGTTTATCGCGACGGGGTATGTGTTCAAAGTGGTGATCGCGTTGGTGGACACGGGGCCGATCTATATTGCGGTGCATTACCTGAGCAAGTATCTGCACATTGACCCGACGCAGGAGCACCTTGCGGACGTGGAAGAAACACGGCTGGATTGACGATGCGCGGCCAGCATCATTAGAGAAGCACGTTTACCGTGGCATGCACTCATTGCGGCGTGAGGGCGACGGTGCGGCAGACCTGGTTGATGAATCGCATTTTTTCGACGACGGGGGTTACCAGCACATCGGGCACGAGGTCGAGCAGGCCAACACCGCGGTTCAATTCGTTCACGGCGATGCCCAGCCGTTGATATTCGACGACAAGTGTGTCGAAATCTGCGTCGGGATAGACGCTGCTGAACCCGACGTGACGGGCGGTGTCGAGCAGGGCGGTCATGTCCAGGTAGCCGGCAAAGGTTTCGGCCCAGTCTTCCCAGGGATGCATGCTGGCGTAGGCACTGATGAAGTGGTGCTGCCAGTCGGGAGCGGGGCCGTGTTTGTAGTAGCGGTCGATGGCGTCTTTGTAGGTGGGGTTTTCGGGGTCGCCGAAGACGCGTTTGAAGTCGGGCTCGCGTTGGTTCTGGATGAGCATGAGCCAGTAGTAGTGGCCGATTTCGTGTCGGAAGTGGCCGATGAGCGTGCGGTGCGATTCGCCGAAGTCGACACGAAGGCGTTCTCGTTCGACGTGGTCAGCCTCGGCGATGTTGATGGTGATGCGGCCGTTGGCGTGGCCGGTGATGACGCGCTCAGCCTGGCCGAGCGAACGCCACGGCTCGCCGGCGGGGGTGACGTCGGCCTTGAAGTCGAAGGCCAGCGGGGGCTGGAAGCCGTCCGCGTTCGTGCCGTACGGCAGGCCGAGGATGTCCAGGTTGTAAAACAGGCGGCGCTTCGCCTGCTCGAGGCGATACCACTTGACGTGATGGCTCGGCACGGAAAGGTCGGGGATGGTCTGCGTGAATCGGCAGGAACGGCAGAGGTCGCCCGACTCGGCGACGGTCTTGTCCGATGCGATGCACCAGTTGCAGACATTGTGCTGCTGGCTGTTGTAGCAGCGCACGAGGGAAACGCCGCAATCATCCCAGCCGCAGCGCAGGCCGCCGTCCGGCCGCGGCTCCAGCGGCACGATCCGTCGACACGCCGGGCAGAGGCCCGCCATCTTTCCGCATCGTAGACACTGTGAATTATCGAAGAACAGTGAGTTGTCGCAGGTGCACGCGTAAATCTGCATGATTGCTGGTTCCGCCTTAAGCGATCAATCCCGCGAAGAGGTTGGTTGATCCGACCGCCTTCGCCGGCGGTGTGTGGTTGATGTTTGATGCGAAGGGGCGGCCGCTAAGCGTCCACGCTATCGACGACGATGCGGTTGCCGTGCACCTCAACGACTTTGACGGGCGAGCCGGGCTCGATCCATCGGCCATAGGAAACGACATCGATGGCTTCGCCGTTGAATTCGGCGCGGCCGGTCGGTCGTAGTTCGACGGTGACGCGGCCGGTGTCGCCGACGTGGATTCGGCCTTCGCCGTAGGCTTCGTCACCGCTGACGCCGGGCATGGGCAGCGATCGCCCTTCGCCGATGTTCCACGCGGGCGAGACGTCTTCGAGCACCAGCCGGTTCAGGCCGGGGATACGGCCGAAGTGCTTCGTGACGAAGTAAAACCCGATGAAGCTGGCGAAGATGCCGAGCATCATGAACATGCTCGACCGCAACACCTCGCCCCACATTTCCGGAGGTGGCAGGTTGACCGGGCCCCACCCGCCGCCGCCGCCGGTCGGCACGGCCGCGAGGATCAGGCCGACAAACATCAGCACGACGCCGCCGATGCCCAGGAAACCGAAGCCGGGCATCCATAACAACTCTGTAATGAGCAGGGCAAGTCCGACCAGGAACACCAGGACATGCCACAACTCCGCGAGCCCGACGACAAACGGCGCGCCCAGCAGCAGCACGACCGCGAGCAATGCCACGCCGCCCGCGACGCCGACGCCGGGGGTCTGAAACTCGATGTAGGCTCCCAGCAGCAGGGCGATCACCAGCACACCGCGCACGACCGGGTTGGTGAGGAAGCCGGCGAGCTGTTCGGACCATGTCGGGCTGATGCGCGTGAGGCTGGCTGCGCCGAGGTAGTTTTGCAGTTCCTGCTCGTTGGCGACGATTTCCTGCGCGAGGCCGACTTCCAGTGCGCGGGTCTGGTTCATGGTCAGCAGGGTGTTGCCGTCGTGAACGTGGCGGATTTCGCGCCACTGGCCGCGATGAACCGGGTCGCGGGCGATGTCGATCGTCGCCTGGCCGAGGCGTTCTTCGATGGACAGCGCGTTTCGCTGGCGGTCGAAGTCGGCAGGGTCGGCGTCGTCGACCATGACGGCCTTGTCGACCTGGTTGACGACCATGCGTTCGCCGGTTTCGCGGTGCTCCACGAGGTAGGCTTCGACGCCGAGCACGGTCATGGCCTGGAACAGGGCATAGTCGTAGCCGTTGGCGCGGGCATTGTCGCGGAATTCTTCGAGGATGGGTGAAAGGGCCTTGGCTCGCTCGGTGGGGGCGAGGTCCTGGCCCATGACGACCGGGGCGCTGTCGCCGGTGGCGGAGGCGGGGGCCATGACGATTTCATTCGCGGCCGAGGCGATGAGGATGCCCGCCGAGTACGCCTCGTCGTTGATCCAGGCGACGGTGTAGACGGGCAGGTTTTTGATGTATCGGCTGATGGCCATGCCCGCGTCGAGCGTGCCGCCCTTGGTGTGGATCTCGATGACGACGATGTCGACCCCTTGAGCCATCGCACGGTCGACCCGGCGTTCGAGGCTTTCGAGCGTAAACCCATAGATCATGCCCTCGATCCGCACGACGGCTGCATTTGAACCGCTGGGCATGGCGACCCGGCGCGATTGCACCGTCGCGGGCGCGCTGCCGTTGGCGTCCGGGGTGGCGTCGGTGTCCGGTTCGCCGTTGGTGTTGTCGTTGGCGGTCGTGTCCGCTTCCGCGTCTGCTTCTTCAAGTTCGGTGGCCTGTTCGACGGTGGTAGGCTCGGCGTCCGTGTCCGCCTCGGCCTGCATCGCGACGGGCGCTGCGCCGCCGACGAGGCCGGCTGTCATCAACAGACTCGCCAACATCACCCACAACCAGCCCCGCACTACGGATGTTCGTTGGATTTGCTTCATGGCAATCGATTATAGGTCAATCCGCCGCCGGACCACCTGTTTGTGGGAATCGCGGCCGATGGGCGAGGTGTTGACGTGACGCCAGGCAGGGGCCATCATCAGCCGTAACGATATGATGCGTTTTTTTGCCAGCTTAAGGAGATTCGATCATGCCCCGACTTGTTCGTTGTGACGGCACGGGCCCCCAGGAAATCAAGCCGCAGGAGAAGAGCGTCTGGATCTGCATGTGTGGGCTGAGCAAGTCGCTGCCGACCTGTGACGGCTCCCACAAGACGGCCCGGCAGGAAGATCCCGAGAAGCTCTACGTCTACGACCGCTCGCGGTGCAACGTCGAAGAGGTCCGCGAGGACCAGGCGATGCTGGACGAGAAGTAAAAGGCGTTGCAGTTGATCCACAGAGGTGGGAGGAAGCCCACGGATTCAATCCGTGGGCTTTAAGCGCCAAAGCATGCATGGGGGTTTAACGCAATTGCATCGTGGTGCATTTGGGTACGGGCGGTCATGTCGAAGTGTCGGTGAACATACGAAGCTGGTTGCGTTCGAGGTCGAGCTTGTTCACCGGGCGGTCGGGGGAAATGCGATACTGGCCCGACCAGCAGGCGGTGCAGTAGTTGTCCGCCGGCCGATTGACGCAGGAGAGCATGCCGTCGAGCGAGAGGTAGTGCATGGAGTCGACGCCGAGGAACTCGGCGATCTCTTCCTGCGTGCGGTTGTGGGCGATCAACTTCGTGCGGTCGGGGAAGTCGATGCCGAAGTAGCAGGGGTGGCGGATGGGCGGGCAACTGATGCGCAGGTGGATCTCTTTCGGACCTGCCTTGCGCAGCTGGGCCATCTTGCCGCGGGTGGTCGTGCCGCGGACGATCGAGTCGTCGACGACGATGATTCGCTTGTCGCGGACGATTTCGTCGATGACGTTGAGCTTCAGCTGGACAGCGGTGCGTCGCTGGCTTTGCGTGGGCTGGATGAACGTTCGGCCGACGTAGCGGTTGGGCACGATGCCTTCGCGGTACGGGATGCCGGACGCCACGGCGTAGCCCAGCGCGGCCGATCGGCCGGAGTCGGGCATGGGCACGACATAGTCCGCATCGACCGGGGCTTCCTCGGCCAGCTTGGCGCCCATCTTTTCGCGGACGATCTGAACGGTTTCGCCGAACAGTTGCGAACTGGGGTTGGCGAAGTAGACGTGCTCGAAGATGCAGTGCGCGGGGGTTTGCGACTCGGCGAAGCGTCGGCTTTCAACGCCACGATCGGAGAGGGTGACGATCTCGCCGGGCTCGACTTCGCGGATGAACCGTGCGCCGAGGGCGTCGAACGCGACCGTTTCGCTGGCGACCATAGGCGCGCCCTCGGTCGTTTCGCCGAGTACGAGCGGCCGCCAGCCCCAAGGGTCGCGGACGGCCTCGATACGGTCATCGAAGAGGAACACCAGCGAGTAAGCGCCCTGGAGGTGCTGGAGCGTGGCAACGACCGGGTCGTCATGGCTGAGATGGTGTGACGCGAGCAGGACGAGGATGACCTCCGTGTCGGTGGAGGTCTGGAACATGTGGCCACGCTGTTCGTAATGCTCGCGGAGCAGGTCGGCGTTGACGAGGTTGCCGTTGTGTCCAAGGGCGACCTGTCCGCCGATGTACTCGCGCATAAGCGGCTGGGCGTTGCACGAGCGTGACGAGCCGGTGGTGGAGTAGCGGTTGTGGCCGATGCCGGCGGTGCCCTTGAGCTGGCTGAGGATACGCTCGTTGAACACTTCGGGTACGAGGCCCATGCCGGCGTGGGCGCGGAGCTGGCCGGCCTCATTCGTGGCGATGCCGGCGGACTCCTGCCCGCGGTGCTGCTGGGCGTAAAGGGCCGTGTAACAGAGGTGTGCGGCTTGTGGGGAGCCCCAGACCCCGAACACGCCACATTTATGCTTGGCTTCGGCCGAATCCATCAGATTTCAGGTCCGTGTGGTGGGCAACGAGTCGAATCGGTGGGTAGAGACATCAACGGTAGTCGGGGCAGCCGATTCGGTCAAGGTTGTAAGTGAGGGGTTACGGTGTTGAGGCGGGTGATGATCCCTGGTGAGCGGGTTCGGGTACGATGATTGGCCATGTTTGGGGGTGCTGACGACAGTTTGATGCAGGCGGACGAGGGTCGCGAGGCGCGGGAGCGGGCGCGGCGGGCTCGGCCTTTTGTATTTCTGGCGGTGGCGATGATGGTGGGGGTGCTGGTGGGACGGGCGTGGCCCTGGGGGGCGATGTGGGTGGTCGCGGCCGGGGCGCCGATGGCGGGGATGGGGGTGATGCTGCTGCGGGGCCATGGGCGGGCGGCGCTGATCTGGGGGCTGCTGGCGGTGGTAATGCTGATGGCGGGGTGGCAGGTCTGGCGGGCAGAGCATGTGGCGGCGGATCATATTGCCCGATACGCGACGCGGCCGGCACAGTTGGCGGAGGTGACGGGCAGGGTGGTCGAGCTGCCTTCGTCGCCGGCGCGTGATGTGGGGGCGTTTGCCGCGTTCGACTATCGGCCGCCGGTGACGCGGACGGTGGTCGCGGTCGACGGCGTGGCGGTGGGGCCCGCGCGACAGTTTGCCCCGGCGAGCGGGCGCGTGCTCTTGCGCGTGGGTGAGGTGGACCATCGCTTGAAGCGCGGCCAGCGCATTCGCGCCGTCGGCTGGCTTGGCGATGTGCATGGCCCGAGCAATCCCGGCGAATTCGACTACCGCGAACACTTGCGCAGTCGCGGCATCGTCGGCCGCCTGAGCCTGCCCAGTCGATCGCATTGGCAGTTGCTCGAAGAGCCGAGCGTCTGGTCGCCGGCGCGTTTGCAGATATTGCGAGACGATTTCGCGGCGACACTGCAACGCTCGCTTCGGCTGGGCATGGCGGAAGATGAGCGGTCGCTTGCGCTGCTGGAGGCGGTGCTGCTGGGCATCTGGGGCCGAGAGCTCGCGGACACGTACGAGTCGTTCCGCAGAGTTGGCTTGGCCCATCTGTTGGCGATATCAGGTGCTCATCTCGGCATCCTGCTCGGGCTGGTTTGGATGGTGGTGCGGGTTGTCGTGCCATACCCCCGCTGGGCAGCGATGATCGTGTTAGTCGTGCTGGGACTGTACCTGCTCGCGCTGCCGGTGCGTGTACCGATCATGCGTGCGGCGATCATGGCGGCGGTGTTCTGTGTGGGGTACGCCAGCGGTCGGAAGCTGCCGGCGATGGCGATGCTGGCGATCGCGATGATCGCGGTGCTCCTCTGGCGGCCGAGCGATCTTTTTACGCCGGGCTTTCAGCTGAGCTTCGGCATTGTGGCGGGGTTGATTGTGTTTGCACGCCCGGTACGGCGGTGGCTTTGGCCGACGGATACCGAGCGGTTGGGCGACGCGCGGACGGCGAGGCAGGCCGAACCTGCGCGGTTGAGCACGATGCTGCTGTATCGCGGGGCGGATTATGGGGCGGCGAACGTGGTGGCGTTTGTCATTGCGCTGCCGGTGGTGGCGTATCACTTTCAGATGGTCAGCCCACTGGCGATTGTGATGTCGCTGCTCGCGCTGCCAGTGGTGACGGCGGTGCTGGCGTTGGGTTATTTGAAAATGGTCGTGGGGCTGTTGCTTCCGTCGGTTTCAATCGTGTTGGCCGGGCCGGCGATGTGGCTGAGCGATTCGCTGCTGGGGCTGGTGGATCATGCCGAGCACTGGCCTGGTGCATGGCTGGAATTGACGCATACGCCGAGCGCGGCGTGGGTGATGGCGACGTCGTCGGCGGGGGTGGCGCTGCTGGCAGGTGCGTACGCGGGGCGACGCAAGGCGTTGGCCGCGAGCGCGGGGGTGCTGCTGTTGTGGGCGGTGGCGGTCGAGCGCGACTGGGCGACGCTGTTCAAAGCGGACGCAGATCGACCAGTGATGACGCTGCACAGCTTCAGCGTCGGCCACGGCTCGGCGCACCTGGTGCAGTTTGACGGCCGGGCGATCCTTTTCGACTGCGGATCACATGCCTACCCGCTCGTCGGCTCGCGCACGGTCGCGCCGGGCTTGCGTCGGCTTGGCGTTCGCGAACTCGATACGGTTTTCGTTTCACATGCTCACCTGGACCATTTCAACGGTCTGCTGGAGCTTGCCGACCGTATCGCTGTTCACGAAGTGCTGCTCACCCCCGCGATGTGGCAGGAAGCCCACGAGCAGCCGTGGCGGGCGACGGGTGTGCTGCTGGCCGGTCTGCGTGAACGCAGCGTGCCGGTCCGCGCTGCCTACCGCGGTTGGGCACGACAGTACGACAACGTGCAGCTTCGCCTGCTCTGGCCCCCAGCGGACAAGCGGGACTTCGATCGCGTGAACGATACGTCGCTCGTGCTGGCGATCGATCACGTCACGGCCGACCGCCGCCTGCTGCTCACCGGTGATATTGAAGCCCAGGCCATCGCCGGCCTGCTCGCGCGTGAGCCGGGCCTCCGTGCGGATGTCGTCGAAATGCCCCACCATGGCGAATACTCAGACGCCGGCATCACATTGCTCGACGCGCTTCAGCCATCGCTGCTCGTCCAGTCCAGTGACCTTGCACGGCTGCGCCGCGATCGATGGCCGAGGCAGCTCGACGCGATGGGCCTCGGCGATGCCCCACGCCTGACCACCGCTGACCATGGCATGGTTACCGTGCAGATTCACCCCACCGGCGAAATCCGCTGGCACACGTTCCGCGAGCCGGAACGAACACTGGCGATCGATGAATGAAGCTCGCCAGGCTTCCGTCTCCGAGCTTTGAATAAAAAATCGAAAATTAAAGTTCCCGTGATGTACCCTATGCCCATGTACGAGATCACCATCGAACGCACCTTCGCCGCCAGCCACGCCATTCGCCTGCCCGATGGCCAGCTTGAGCCGATTCATGGGCACAACTGGCCCGTCGCCGTGACGGTCGAACGTGACGAATTGGACGCCATTGAAACGGTAATGGATTTTCACGACCTGGAAGCGATCGTCGACAAGCTGGTCGCTGCGTTTCACAATCGTCATCTGAACGACTTGCCGCCGTTCGCAGGCGAGGCCGTGAATCCCACCGCCGAGCGGGTTGCCTGGTGGATCGGCTCACAGACCGCTGAACAACTACCCGAGGGCGTGCGACTGCAACAGGCCCGCGTTGGCGAAGCACCCGGCTGCTGGGCTACCTACCGCCCCACACGCTGACCTGCACGCCACGCGACAATTCAGTAGTCATTTGACTGAAAATGGATGAAATAACACACATACGGGCAAGAAAAAAGGCCCGGCATGAGACAAGCCCATGCCGAGCCCTTCCGGGGGCAAATTGTACGGCCTACAACAGCAGGCCAATTTGTTCAGATTCTCACAACCACAACTAAACTTGGGTCGCTCTGACTGAACAAGGGCACATCATACAGAGTCTTTATGGTTCGTCAACGGCATTCGAAGGTTAGCAATATGTTCCTAGTAGTTTTACAAATTTCCGCTACATGACGACGATATTGATGATGTAACGCTCGTCAGGTGGCGAGCCAACGACCAATGCTCCGATGAGATGTTCCATGAATGACACCCCGCCCGCGCAGGCCGAAGCAAAGCGCCTCGATGAATCCACTCAACGCGTCAACAACTGGCAACGCTGGGGGCCTTACCTCGCTGAGCGTCAGTGGAGCACGGTGCGCGAAGACTATTCGCCCGACGGCGACTGCTGGAACTATTTCCCGCACGACCACGCGCGCAGCCGAACGTATCGCTGGGGCGAAGACGGCCTGCTGGGGCTCACGGACCGCCAGTGTCGGCTCTGCTTCTCGCTCGCGTTGTGGAACGGCAAGGATTCGATCCTCAAAGAGCGACTGTTCGGCCTGACCAACCCCGAAGGCAACCACGGCGAAGACGTCAAAGAGCTTTACTACTACCTCGACTCCTCTCCCACGCACAGCTACCTAAAGGGCCTCTACAAATACCCCCAGGCTGAGTTCCCCTACGCCAAGTTGGTGGAAGAAAATCGCAATCGCGGCAAGCAGGACGACGAATACGAACTGCTCGACACGGGTGTCTTCAAAGACGATCGTTACTTCGACGTGCAGGCCGAGTACGCCAAAGACCAGCCCAACGATGTGTTCATCCGCATCACGCTGACCAACCGTGCGCCGAAAGGCAGCGACCCCGCTGAACTGCACTTGCTGCCCACGCTCTGGTTTCGTAATACGTGGAGTTGGGGCCGGGAGGGCGCGGAGGGGCATGGCAAGAAGCCGACGATGAAGCTGGTCGACGGCAAGCAGCCGAAGGTGGAGACGGACCACCGTACGCTCGGCCGATTCAATTTCGTGGCAGACGATGCGAGCGATGGCACGAAGCCGACGTGGTTGTTCACCGACAACGAGTCGAACTTCAAGCTGCTGATGGGCAAAGAGAACTTCAGCGAGTACGTCAAGGACGCGTTTCATCGTTACGTGATTGAAGGTGAAACGGACGCGGTCAATCCGAAGCAGGAAGGGACGAAGGCTTCGCCGTGGTATCAGTTGACCATCAAGCCGGGCGAGTCGGTGACGCTTCGCATGCGTCTGCACGCTGCCGACGAGCCGCCTAAAGCGCCGCCCACCACGTTCGGCAAGCGATTCGACAACCTGTTCGCGAAGCGTATCAAGGAAACCGACGCCTTTTATGAAAGCGTGCTCGATCAGAAGCTGACCGTTGAGCAACGCCGAGTGGCGCGTCAGTCGCACGCGGGCTTGCTGTGGACCAAGCAGTTTTACGTCTACATCATCGAGCAGTGGCTTCAAGGTGACCCCGCACTGCCCGCGCCCCCCGCGAGTCGATTGCAAGGCCGCAACAGCGACTGGCGTCAACACCTCTACAACCGCGATGTTATTTCCATGCCCGACAAATGGGAGTACCCGTGGTACGCCGTGTGGGACCTGGCGTTTCACATGATCCCGTTTTCACGCATCGACCCGGCGTTCGCGAAGAAGCAGCTTCGCCTGTTCCTGCGAGAATGGTACATGCACCCGAGCGGCGCGATGCCAGCGTATGAGTTCAACTTCTCCGACGTCAACCCGCCGGTGCACGCATGGGCGTGTTGGCGGGTGTACAAGATGGCTGCGCCGCGCGGCGAACGCGATCGCGATTTTCTCGAACGCGTCTTTCAGAAACTACTGCTGAACTTTACCTGGTGGGTGAATCGCAAGGACTTCAAGGAGAACCACATCTTCTCCGGCGGCTTCCTCGGCCTGGATAACATCGGCGTGTTCGATCGTTCGCAACCCTTTGCCGACGGCACGCATCTTGAACAGGCCGACGGCACGGCGTGGATGGCGTTCTACTGCGGCACGATGTTGAGTATGGCGCTCGAACTGGCCGAGCCTTACAACGCCTATGAAGATATGGCCACCAAGTTTTTCGAGCACTACATTCACATCGCCGACGCGATCAATTGTCTCGGCGGCGACAACGGCGGGACCGGCCTGTGGGATGAAGACGATGGCTTCTACTACGACCGCTTGCACGTGCACGACAAGACGCATCCGCTGAAGGTGCGCTCGCTGGTCGGTTTATTGCCGTTGATCACCGCGACCATTATCAACCGCGACGCCTACGATCGCCTGCCCGGCTTCCGCAAGCGAACCGAGTGGTTCCTCAAGTACCGCCAGGATCTTGCCCAGCAGATCACCTATCTCGAAGCCGGCGGTCAGCGAAAGCGAAAGAAAGACCAGGCGCCAGAGTTCCTGCTCGCGATTCCATCGCGCAATCGCTTCGAGCGCGTGCTTGCCTATCTGCTCGACGAGAACGAGTTCCTTTCACCTTATGGCATCCGTTCGCTGTCGAAGCATCACGCCGACCACCCGTTCCGCATCAAGCTCGACGGCACGACGCATGAGGTTGCTTACGAGCCCGGCGAAGCGCGCTCGGCACTGTTCGGTGGCAATAGCAACTGGCGCGGCCCGGTCTGGTTCCCCGTCAATTACCTGATCATCGAAGCACTCGAACGTTACCATCACTTCTACGGCAACGACTTTAAGATCGCCTTCCCCACCGGCTCGAACAACATGCTCACGCTCGGCGAGGTCGCCGACGAACTGCGCAACCGTCTCGCGAGACTCTTTCTGCCCGACACGAAAGGCCACCGTCCTGCCCATGGCGACGACGCCCGCTATGCCAGCGATCCGCATTTCAAAGATCTGCTGCTGTTTTACGAATACTTCCACGCCGAAACCGGCCGAGGTCTCGGCGCCAGCCATCAGACCGGCTGGACGGCGCTCGTCAGCGAGTGTCTCCGGAATCCCCACGGGTGAGCCTGTCGCGACGGGTGCGTGTCGTATGATTCATTGATCGGGCCGTTCGCCGTTGAGGGGGGCGCTTCAAGAAAGACAATCGCCCGAACTGCCGATGGCAGCTTCGGGCGATTGTTGCTGGTATGACGCAGGCTTGGCGAAGCCTGGTGATTGTTGTGGTCGCCGGGGGGTCAGACGCCTGTGGTGCGACCCCGTCCGGCAAGTCCGGCGATCAACGAAACGATCAGCAGGATCACGAAGATCGCAAACAGAACCTGCGCGATGGTTGCGGCTGCGCCGGCGAGGCCGCCGAAGCCAAGGATTGCAGCAATCAGTGCAACGACAAAGAAAACCAGTGCCCAGTAAAGCATTGTTCAAACTCCTTTCGCGAAGCGTTCACTTTCGCGGTTGACAAACTCCCTCCGTCCCTTGGAACGACCAAGGGCAGTCGAACGGCTTGGCTCGGCGACCGTATTGTGGGTGGGCCGAATCATCGTTCGCGTTACCTGAAGTACGCACCTGCTGGCTGAAAGCGTTTCACGACATCCGGCAAAAGCCGTTGGAATGGAGTTTCAGGCGACGCCTGGGTAGGGAAGACCACCACGCCACAGCCATCGCGCGGGTGTTTCGACGTAGTGGCTTGTTCGTTGTTAGCGCGTTTACATGCCGGCTGGGGCGTGACTGGCAGCAAGGTTTTTAAAGCGGGTGGTGGAGCCGTCGAACAGCAGGCGGACGGTGCCGGTGGGGCCGTTTCGCTGCTTGGCGATGATGACTTCCGCCTCGTTGTTTTCGACGTATTCTTCGTCACCGCGATGGTAGTAGTCTTCGCGGTGGAGCATCATGACGACGTCGGCATCCTGCTCGATCGAGCCGGACTCGCGGAGGTCGCTCATGCGGGGGCGGTGGCCTTCGCGGCCCTCGGCTTGCCGGTTGAGCTGACTGAGGCAGACCACGGGCACGTTCAGCTCACGAGCGAGGGCTTTGATGCCCCGGCTGATGTTGGACACTTCCTGCTGGCGTGATTCCGCGCCGGGGGCGGACATGAGTTGAAGGTAGTCGACCATGAGGCATTTGATGTCATGTCGCGACGCGAGTCGTCGGGCCTTGGCGCGCAATTGCAGCAGCGTCAGGCCGGGCGTGTCGTCGATGTAGAGCGGCGCTTCGCTGAGTTCGCCGACGGTCAGCGAGAGCTTCGCGAAGTCGTCGCCGGAGAGCATGTTTCGGCGAAGCTTGTGCGAGTCAACGCCCGAGCGGGCGCAGAGCAGTCGCTGGGCGAGCTGCTGCTTGCTCATTTCCAGGCTGAACACGGCGCATGATTGATGCGACGTGGCTGAGATGTGCTCAGCCATGTTCAGTGCGAACGCGGTCTTACCCATCGACGGGCGGGCGGCGATGATGATCAGTTCGCCCGGCTGCAAGCCGTTGAGCATCTCGTCCATCTCGAAAAAGCCGGTTTCGATGCCGGTCAGTGACTGGCCATCTTCGGCTTCGAGTCGGTCGAAGGTTTCCTGAAGCAGCACCTTCAACTCGGTGGCGTTGGTGTCTTCGCGTCCCTCGGCGAGCTCGAAGATCTCACGCTCGGCCTTGTCGAGCAGGTCGCCGGTGGGCTCGGCGGAGTTGTAGCAGTCGTAGAGAATCCGCCCGGCGGTGTCGATGAGCCGACGGAGCACGGCCTTCTCGCGGACGATGCCCGCGTAGTAGCCGGCACTCGCCGCCGACGGCACGGACTCGGCCAACTCGACGAGATACTCCACGCCACCGACGTCGTCGAGCTGCTGCTTGTCCGCCATCCGCTGCTTGAGCTGGACGATGTCGATCGACTGATGTTTGTCATAAAGCTCGATGAGCGTTTCGTAGATCGCCGTGTGGCCGGGCTGGTAGAAGTCGTCAGCGCCCTTGATGAGCTGGAGGACTTCGCCACAGACCCGCCAGTCGAGGATCATCGAGCCCAACAGCGCGGCCTCGGCCTCGAGCGCGTGCGGCGGCAGCTTGTCGAATAGCTTGGTCAGCTCGACTTTGCGTGGCTCGAATTTTTGTCGCTTCCGCCCGTTGCTTTCACCCATCGTGCCCCTATCGTCGCCGGGTTGTCGGCCGAGGGCAACCGTCTTCGGTGACACCACTGTGTCAGTGTGGAGAACGATTCGTGGATGTGGAAAACCTGTCGGCGACAGGGCGGCTCATTGAATGGTTGGATGATGTAAAGTTATGTTCGCATCGCGCATAAAAAAACGGACGCCGCTTGCACGACGTCCGCTGGTGTGTGTTTATTTGTGAGGCGGGCGATCAGCCAGCAGCTGCGGCGACGGGTGCATCGCTGCGGATGTGGACGCGTCGGCCTTGGAACTCGACGTAGCCGTCGGTCAGGGCGTAGAGCGTGTTGTCGCTGCCGATGCCGACCTTGTGTCCGGGCTTGAACGGGGTTCCGCACTGGCGGATGATGATCGAGCCGGCCTTGGCGCGCTGGCCGCCGTAGAGCTTGACGCCGCGGAACTGCGGGTTGGAGTCGCGGCCGTTCTTGGTGGAGCCTTGCCCCTTCTTATGTGCCATTGCATCACCTCGCGAGTCGGGTGGGTGTTTGGTTAGTTCAGTCGAGCCGCGAAGTATAGCATGGCCGGTTGTGGGGGGCAAGCGGGATGAGGCGGCGTCAGGGCGGTGGCGGGAGAGGGCTTCGGTGGGGGAGATGCGTGGGCTTTATTGGGGTGGTGTGGTTTGGTGCTTCTTTTTGGCAGGCGGATGCGTTAGGCTGGTAACTGGTGAATTTCGCTGTGTTTCTGGAAGGAGTGCCGTGATGGCCAGAGCGAGTGTCGACCCGGAAGAGCTTCGTCGGTTTGCCAGGGACCTGACGCGGTTTAACGCTCAGTTGGAGGAGATGATGGGGGCGCTCAGTGCGCGGACGCATCAGCTGGCCGAGAGTTGGCGGGATGCGGAGCATCGCAAGTTCGTGGAGGAGATGGCACGAACGAGCAAGGCGTTGGGGCAGTTTGTGCAGATGTCCAACGAGCACGCGGCGTTTCTGGTGAAGAAGGCCGGGCACGTCGATGCGTACCTCAATCAGCGGTAGGGTTTTCGTCGTCACTAACCAGGATTGCTGATGCACGCCCGAGCCCGCGTTGAATCGGTCGAGTCGGTCAGGCAGTTTCGTGCCAGCCTCTGGCAGTTTGCCGAGGAAGCGCGGAACGCGCTGTCCGACGCGGCGTCGGACGTGCAGCGGACGCTGCAATGGCTGGAGCTGGAGCAGGGGCCGTGGTGGACGAAGCAACTTCGCAAACGCCACGAAGCAGTGCTACAGGCGAAGCAGGCGTTAGACGATAAAAAGCGATACAAGACGGTCGACGGCACGCAGCCCGCAGCGGTTGAAGAGGAGCAGGCGTTGCGCGTGGCGCGGCGTCGCCACGAAGAGGCGGAGCGGCGGCTGGCGGCGGTGAAGCATTGGCGTCGGCAGCTTGACCGTGAGGCGATGCTGTATCACGGCGTGTCGCAGCGGCTGAGCAGGGCAATCGAGACGGGCATCCCCAACGCGGTGGCGACGCTGGATCGGCTGACCGACGCGTTGGCGGCGTACCTGGCGTTGCAGGCACCGCAGGCGCAGCGGATGCCCGGCGATGCGGCCGAGGACGCGCAGGGGATGGGGCTGCCTGCGTCGCTGGTGACCGATACGGCGGATGAATCAGACGAAGCGGAAGACGATGAGCCGACGGAAGAGGCCGAGCGTGATGCGGGCGCGGCCCCGTCGATGGACCATGGGTTCGATGATGTGAACGAAGGCGGTGGCCGATGAGCATGCATGCCGGGCGAGCGAAGTTGCACGAGGCGTTCAAGCAGTTGACGCGGCGTTGGCAACAGACGCAGCGCGATTGGCAGGACCCTGCCAGCCGAGCGTTCGAGCAGAAGTATCTGACGCCGTTGGAGTCGGATGTACGGACGGTGTCGACGGCGATGGCGCGGATGTCCGAGTCGCTTCAGCGGGCGCGGCGGGACTGTGACTGCGATTGACGGGGTGGTTGATGTCGAGGTGTTACAGGGCGGGCGGCGGCGTATCGTGAGCTATGGTAAGCTTTTGTCATTCGGGCGTGTGTGGGAGTTCGGTTTCGGCTGGAAGCCCCGGCTTTAGTCGCCGGAGGGGGGTTGGCGTGCCGGGGTACGACATGACACGCCGATGGTTTCGACGCCATCGGCCCTGACGAGAATGCCCATCATGCAGGATCGCGCTGAGGATTTGGTGACGCCTTTTGCTTTGGACGTTCGCTATGCCGAAGAGCAGCGGCGGGCACTGCGCGACTTGCTGCGTCTCTCGGCCGAGTGTTCCGAAACGCAGCAGCAGATCGCGGCAGAGTCTGAATCGGTTCGGCAGACGGCGGAGTCTGCGACGACCCGGTTGGAACGCCAACTGCAACGTCGACACGAGCATTATCGCGAGAAGGTCAAAAACCACTTTCATGACAAGCTGACGCGCGTCCGCGCGGAAGCTCGGCAGGCGATTGCGAAGCTCAAGGCTCATCGCGTCGAAGCGGTCAATGCCGTGGCGGATGAGGTGGATTCAAGCGAGCACCGCACGGAGCAGAAGCTTGAGCAAGGTCAGTGGCTGGCCGAGAGCATGTACGAAGCGGCGGTGGAGCAGGTCCAGCACGAGTACAAGCTGACAAAAGATCAGGTGCTGGCCGACCGCAAGGCATTGGAGTCGATCGAGGACGACGCGGAAGAGCAGTTGCAGTTGTTTTCGCTTCAGCCGGCGGAAATCAGGCCGGCGGAGGTGGAGGATGCGGACCACGTCAAGTCCGATGCCGCGGACCACAAGGCGAACCCGGCGGAGGCGTATGAATCGCATCGCAAGGCGGCGGAGGAGGCGCTGCGTCGGCTTGGCGGGCTGATGCTGCCGAAGCTGTTTCGGGGGGTGGTGCCGTTTGCGATCGTGATCGTGGTGTGCGTCGGCGCGGTGGTGTTGACGTGGTGGTTCACGGAGGGCCGGGACTGGCCGGCGACGCGACAACTGCTGGTCAACGCCGGGGCGTTGGCTCTCTCGGCGGCGCTGATTTTGGGGCTTGGCGCTTTGGGGCGAAAGATGGCGGTCCAGCAGATGCTCGACGTCTATCGGCCGGTGTGCGAGAACCTCGACCATGCGCATCGCGACCTGGAGCATCGCCTGGCCCAGGCGCGGGCACTGCGCCACGGCAAGATTCATGAGGCGGACAAGCAGCGCAAGCAGGAGCGTCACAAGGTTCGGCAGCGATATCAGCCGATCCTTGACGACATCAACCAGCGGCGCGACAAGGCGGTAGCGAAGATTGACGAGCGCGTGGCGGCACAGCGCACCGAGATGGAGTCGAGTTACAACGAAAAGCTCGCCACGATCAAGGCGGAGGGGCAGGCGGCCCTGGATGCGGTCAACGCTCGTTACAACAAATATCTTTCGATGGCTCGCGAGCGTTACACGTCGCAGGTGGAACACAGCGACGCGCGGACGCAGCGCGAGCAGGCAAGCCTGGAGCGGCGGTGGAAGGAAGGCCTCAAGCGGATCGAGGCGGTGGTGCAGGCGAGCGAGACGATCGAGGCGGAGCGGTTTCCGTCGTGGGATGACACGAAGTGGGACCAGTGGCAGCCGCCGAAGGAACAGACGGCGTTGCTGCGGTTCGGCCGACTGCACGTGGATATGCGGCA
The DNA here is from genome assembly GCA_041821185.1 of Phycisphaerales bacterium AB-hyl4. Classification (NCBI taxonomy): domain Bacteria; kingdom Pseudomonadati; phylum Planctomycetota; class Phycisphaerae; order Phycisphaerales; family Phycisphaeraceae; genus Natronomicrosphaera; species Natronomicrosphaera hydrolytica. The sequence goes on from JBGUBD010000007.1 coordinate 153,241, forward strand.
GGTCGCCAGTGATGCGGCGAAGCGGGGCAAGTACCGACTCGAAGTGCCCAAGACTTTCGACGTGCCGGCGCTGCTGGCGATGCCCGACCGCGGCTCGCTGCTGATTGAGACCGACTCCGCTGGCCGAGACAAATCGCTTGAACTGTTGCAGACAGTGATGGCCCGTCTGCTGACGACTTTCCCGCCGGGGCAGGTGCGGTTTACGCTGATCGACCCGGTGGGGTTGGGGCAGAGTTTTGCCGGCTTCATGCACCTGGCGGACTATGACGACAAGCTGGTCGGCAGCCGCATCTGGACGGAAAGCCAGCACATCGAGGCCCGGCTGGGCGCGTTGACGAATCACATGGAAAACGTGATTCAGAAATACCTGCGCAACGAATTCAAGACGATCGACGAGTACAACGCACAGGCGCACGAACTGGCGGAGCCTTACCGGTTCGTGGTGATTGCTGACTATCCGCACGGCTTCAGCGAGGAAGCGACGCGGCGGCTGAACAGCATCGTCACCAGCGGGCCGAGGTGTGGCGTGTATGCACTGGTAGTGCGCGACGTTCGTGAGACCGTGCCCGGCGGCGGCAAGGCGGAAGACCTGCAGCGCAAGTGCGTGCAGTTGGTGCATCGCGATGGCAAGTTGACGTGGGAAGATGAAGTGTTCGGCGCGTTTCCGTTGAAAGTCGAACGGCCGCCGCATGAGATCGTGCTCACGGAGCTACTCAACCGTGTAGGTGAGCAGTCGCGTGAGGCGTCGCGTGTGGAAGTGCCTTTCGAGTCGATCGCGCCTGACGAGCAGAATCTTTGGTCGCGTGATGCGTCGAAGGAACTGCACGTTCCGCTCGGCCGAACGGGGGCGACCCGGTTGCAGGAACTGCGGCTTGGGACGGGGATGGCGCAGCATGTGCTCATGGCGGGCAAGACCGGGTCGGGCAAGAGCACGCTGCTGCACGTGCTGATCACCAACCTTGCGTTGTGGTACAGCCCGGACGAAGTCGAGTTTTATCTGATCGACTTCAAGAAGGGGGTTGAGTTCAAGACGTATGCGACGCACAAACTGCCGCACGCTCGCGCGGTGGCGATCGAAAGTGATCGTGAGTTTGGGCTGAGCGTGTTGCAACGGCTGGATGCGGAGTTGGCTCGTCGGGGCGAGCTTTTCCGCGAGGCTGGCGTGCAGAACCTGGCGGACTATCGCACTGCGAAGCCTGACGCTGTCATGCCGCGAACGCTGTTGATCGTTGACGAGTTCCAGGAACTGTTCAGCGAGGACGACAAGCTGGCGGCGGACGCGTCGCTGCTGCTGGATCGACTGGTTCGACAGGGCAGGGCGTTCGGTATTCACGTGCTGCTGGGCTCGCAGACGCTGGCGGGCAGCTCGGGCTTGCCGCGGAGCACGATGGGGCAGATGGCGGTGCGGATGGCGTTGCAATGCTCGGAGGCGGATGCGCAATTGATTTTTGATGATGGCAACTCGGCGGCGAAGCTGTTGTCACGGCCGGGCGAGGCGATCTACAACGATGCGGGCGGCGCGGTGGAAGGCAACAGCCCGTTCCAGATCGCCTGGCTGACCGAGGCGCAACGTGAGCAGCAGCTCGCGCGGGCGTCGGCCGAGGCGGAGGCAAAGCAGGTCGAGCGCGAGCCGACGATCGTGTTTGAAGGCTCCGCCGACGCGGATGTGGCGGGCAACCGCGCGTTGGCGAAGCTGCTTGATGCGTCGGAGTGGCCGACGTTGTCCGGTTCGAGCGAGCCGGTGGGTTGGCTGGGCGAGCCGATCACGATCAAGTCGCCCACGTCGGTGACGTTCGCACGGCGGAGCGGGGCGAACGTGCTCATGGTTGGCCAGCGTGACGGCGCGGTGTCGGCGTTGATGAGTTCGCTGATGGTGTCGCTGGCGGCGCAGCACGCGGCGGACGCGGCGCGGTTCGTGGTGTTCGACGCAACGCCGGACGATGCGCGATGGGCGGGGCATTTTAAAAAGGTGGCCCAGGCGTTGCCGCACGAGGTGCAGATTGTGACGCCGCGCGATCCGGAGTCGGCGATGTCGGAGTTGGCCGACCTGTTGCAGCAGCGGCAGGACGACAGCGCCGCGGCGCAGGGCGGGCCTGCGGTGTTCGTGCTGATCAACGGGTTGCATCGTTTCCGCATCTTCCGTCGGTCGGATGACGATCTGGGCTTTTCGTTCAGCGAAGATGCGGGCAAGGGCGATTCGCCTGACAAGCAGTTTGCGACATTGCTTCGTGAAGGCCCGCCGGTGGGCATGCACGTGGTGGCGTGGGCGGACACGGCGGTCGGGTTGGAGCGAGCGACGGATCGGAACGCGCTTCGCGAATTCAACCAGCGTGTGCTGTTCCAGATGAGCGCGAACGATTCGAGCAACCTCATCGATTCGCCGATTGCCAACAAGATCGGCCTGACGCGGGCGTTGCTCTACAGCGAAGAGCAGGGCACGATGGAGAAGTTTCGGCCGTACGCGTTGCCCGATGCGACCTGGCTGGCGGAAGTGGGGAAGCGTTTGCAGGCGAGGGCGTCGCATACGTCGCCCGGCGATGGTGTGGGGGCGTGATCGGACGTCAGCGAGCCATGTACGCATTAACCGTCGGATCGCGTTGCTGTCGGGGGGGCGATGGGGTACAAAAGGTGAGACGCCTGTACGCGTGGGCGCGGTTGGCCTGTGATGGCTGATGTGAAATCAAGGACGATTGAACCCGCAAAAGGGGAAGACGATGCGAAAGTTGTTCAGCACGTTGGCGTTGGTTTTAGGTGTTTCACTGCTGGCTGGCGGCATGGTTGGCTGCCAGGGCCAGGAGCGCGAGCGGATGGCGGAAGTGCCGCCGCCGGCGTTTGATGAGGCAGAGGATTTCGAGCCGGTTGCGGTGAACGATTACGACGACGAGCCGGTCGCGGTCGATCCCGACGAGGCGCGTGAGGGCGGGGCGTCGGACGACGAAGCCGCCAGCGCCGGCGGTACGCGTTACACCATTCAGCGTGGCGATACGCTTTGGTCGATCGCCAACGATCACTACGGCGACGGCCAGCGCTGGCGCGAGATCGTCGACGCGAACCCCAACCTGAACACCGAACGCATGCCCGTCGGCGAAGAGATCCGTCTGCCCGACTGATCTGCACCATCGCCCCTACGCATTACCATTGCACTTGTTGCGGCAGAGCCTCGGCCAGTTGGCGGAGGTATGTGTCGCGTGGCAGCTCGACGACGCCGAATTGGGTGATGTGCGGGTTGTTGAACTGCACATCGAGCAGGGTGAACCCGCGATGGCGAAGGTGTTCGACCAGGTGAACGAGGCAGACTTTGGAGGCGTCGCGCTGGCGGGTGAATTTCGACTCGGCGAAAAACGCGCCGCCGATCGCAAGGCCGTACAACCCGCCCGCGAGTTGCCAGCCGGGGCCGCCGACGTCATTCAGTGAGGCGGTGTCGTCTGTGGCGGACCATGCTTCGATGCTGTGTGCCCAACCGTCGCGATGAAGGGCGATGTAGGTGTTGATGATGTCGTGGTTGATCCACGTTTCGTCGCTGTCGGGGCGCGGCGCGGCGCAGCCGGCGATGACGGCCTCGAACGCGCGGTCGTGCGTCATGGCGAAGCGCTGCTGGCGGACGATTCGCTTTAATGACCGCGATACGTGAAACCCGTCATCGCCCAAGGGAAGCACGGCTCGCGGGTCGGGGCTGTACCAGTCGACTCGGCCGGTGCGTGACGACGCCATCGGAAACGCGCCCGCACAATAAGCCCGCAGTACCAGCTCTGGCGTCAGCTTCATCATCCGCCCCATCGTATCGATTGTTGCCGTGTCGGCAGTCACACGATGTAGACGTCGTATCGCACGCTCTTGCCACGCTGCACGTGCGTTGGCTCGCGACCAGCCACCGTTGGCGCTCGGCTCGGGCGTTTGACGACTACGCGACGGTCTGCCGTTTCAATGGCGGCGGTCAGCAGGGCCGCGCTGTCCACATCATCGCCGATCAACTGCCGAAGCACGCGCATGGGCTTGCGCTCGGCGGTCTTGCGGCCCGTGGGGAACATCGGGTCGAGGTAGACCGTGCTCGGCCGGGGCGTCTCGCTTGGCCAGTCACGCAGCAGGGTAATGCTGTCGCCCACGATCACGCGCAGCAGACTGGCGGTCGTCGGCTCACGCTCGGCTGCGCGGCGCAGCGCGTCGCGCAGCAATGCCGCCACCACGGGCGAACGTTCGGCGGCGGTGACGTGACAGCCCATGGACGCGAGCAGCCAGGCGTCTTCGCCAAAGCCGGCGGTGGCGTCGAACACGGTGGGGCGCGGCTCGCCTTTGCGCAGGCCGACGGCTTTGAGCAGCGGCTGACGCAGTGCCCGCCCGGGGCCGCTGCGCGTGTCGAGTTGTGTCAGGTCGATCGCGATGGGATGGCCGCCGACGAGGGCGGGATCGCCTTGCAAGACGCGCAGCTCGAGCTGATCGCCGGTGCGAACCAGGGTCATCGGCGTGGTGATGTCATCGAGCTTCGCGATGAATGGCAAGCCCACCGCGTCGGCGAGCTGCATCGCCGCCAGCACATGTGGCGAACCTTCGCTCGGCTCCACCGTGACGCTGACGCGCGTGCTCAAGTCGGACGCGTTCACGAATCCGCCTTCGCCTCGGCCTCGGCTTCCGCGTCGGCAAGCTGCTGGTCGAAGCGGCGCCGGTTGGTGCGCTGATCCATCAACACGAACACGCGATCAAGCTGCTCCGGCGGCACGGCGGCCTCCAACGCCTTGCGCACCATGCCCAGGTGCGTGCGACGCGAAAGATGCGTGAGCACCACGGCCTCGGCGGTGGACTTCTCCAGCAGCTTGACGATGTCGTCCAGATGCAGGTGCTTGCCCACGGACGCCCGCCCGCGATGGCCGGGCTCGAGGAAGGTGCACTCGGTGATGAGTATTTTCGCGCCCAGCACGTCGGGACGGTCGAACAGTTCGCCCCACATGGTGTCGCCGGTGTAGCAGACGAGCGGGATTTCGAGGGTCTGGGTGATCTGCTCGCCGCTGTTTTTCAGCTCGACGAGTTTTTCCTGCGGTTGGCCGACGAGGTCGGGCCGGAGCTTGCTGCGTTTTTCGAGTACGACGTAAGCCAGCGACGGCACGGTGTGCACGCTTTCGACGGCGCGCAGGTAGATGTTGTTTTTGATTTCGAGTTGTTCGCCAGGCGGTAGGGCGATGACGTTGTAGGGTGTTTTTTGCGCTTCGAGGCCAGTCCACGCTTTCATGACGTTGTGGATCGGCTGTTCGAGTTCAGGGTGGCAGACGATTGTGCCGACGCCGATGCCCTGGAAGTTGCGTTGGGAAAAGTAGTAGCTCAGCGCTGCGGCGTGGTCCATGTGGCCGTGGGTGAGGGCGACATAGTTGGCGGTGAGGATGGGTTTTGGGCAGGCACCGATGTCGAAGGCGACGTCGAGTTCGGGGACTTGGACGACGGACTGTTCGCCAGCGATGGAGATGCCCTGGACGCGATAGGGTGGGATGTAGAGGTAGCCTAACTGTGGGCTGCGAGCCGGTTCACGTGGGAGCATGGGGCACCTGTTTTTCGCGGTCAACGGGAGGAATCAGGCCGGCGTGGCACGGGGTGTTGACCGCGAAGCGGTGCATGGCCGGCAATCGACCGCGCGGGGCTCGAACCCGCCGAGTTGCCGTCCATTGGTACGGCACGGTCTGGTACGACGCCGACGTGTGGCGTCGCGAGTAAGTATTGCAGGGTGGGGGGGATGAATCAAACCACGGGGCGTGTGAGGCGTTTTTGATGAAGCGTTTGCCATTCAATGGCTCCGCGTTGGGGGCCAGCACTGCCTTATGTGGTGCCGGCAGTACGGATCCAGCGAATGACGCGGACAATGCCTGGACCGCCGAGCAGCAGCAGCAGGCCCACGAGCAAGTAGCTGCCAGCTTCAATGCCCTGCCACCCCTCGGTGCCGGGCGTGCTGACGGCGAAGTACGTCGCGGTGAGGAAGGCGATGCCGGCCCGGACGCCGAGCGTTATGAAGATGTCACCGACCGCCAGGGGTACGAACAGCAGAAAGTCCCACACCGCCGCTGGACCGCCGATGCGAACCGGGCCGTCTACCGCGAATATTCGGCGGGTCAGCCAGGGTGCTAAAAACCAAAGGAACGCGGCGAGGCCGAGGTTGACCAGGATGGGCAGCGAGGTGCCGATGAGGGCGAAGTACATGGCCGTGCCGCCGCCGGTGAAGTCATAGATCCAGTAAAGCTGCGTGCCGAGTTGAGCCAGATGTAGAGTGAAGGGTACGAGTACCCACAGGGCCAGGATACGGCAGGCGAGCAGGGCCAACTGGTGGCGGGTCATCGCGCCGCGGGTGAGGAACGACTCTGCGATGGTTCGGCCGCACTCGGGGCAGGTGCCCTCGGTGGGCAGGCCGCGCAGGTCGTAGGCGCAGTTGGTGCACTTCAGATCAAAGTCGGCAGCGGCTTGACGGTCCGGATTCGACATGAAAACCCCCTGATATGTGTGGCATTATGCGAAGAGTCATCAAACCCGGAAGATCGCGCCGAGGCGTTTGCCCATGAGTACGCTTGCGCCGACGAGGGTGACGGTGAGCAGGGCCATGCCCCAGACGCCCATGGCCGAGGCGATATACGGGCCGTCGCCGAGGCGGTTGTAGAACTCCCAGATCGCTTTGGTGATGGGGAAGTGTTGTTGCTGCTGGGCGAGTACGAGCGAGTCGGAGACTTCGAGCATGGCGAAGGAGAAGACGAGGATGCCGCCGGCGATGAGGTTGGCCATGATCAGCGGGACGACGACCCGGCGGATGGTGTAGAGCCTGCCTGCGCCGAGGTTCATCGAGGCTTCTTCGAGTTCGCTGGAGGTCTGTTCGAGGCCGGCTGCTGCGGCGCGGACGATGTAGGGCAGTCGGCGGATGGCGTAGGCGATGATCAGCAGGGCGATCGGGTTGGGGTTCTGGCCGAGCACGGTGAAGAAGCCGCCGAAGATATCGCCCTCGCGGAAGGGCCACGCGAGGGTCATCGCCACATAGCCGAACGCCATGACCAGGCCCGGCACGGCCAGCGGGAGCATGGCGAGGGCGTCGAGCACCCAGCCGCCGCGGATTTTCACACGCACGACCATGTACGAGATGGCGAGCCCGAGCGCGATCGCGAGCACCATGGCGGCGAGGGCGTACATGAGGCTGTTCTGGATGGAGCGGTAGGCCATCTCGTGGGTGAGCGCTTCGCCGTAGTGGCTGGTGGTGAACGCCTTGGGCAGTACGGAGCGATACCACGCGCCGTCGACGGTGAACGACGCGAGCACGACGCCGATGTGTGGCATGACGGCGATGAGGGTGACACCGACGAACGCGGACAGCGCCAGCCAGCCGCGCCAGCCGGTGAGTTTGACGGTGGCGGCGCCAACGCTGGCTTTGCTCTGCATGGCGTAACCGCGTCGGCCGAAGGCGAGCTTGCCCAGCAGGTAGCAGCCGACGGCGACGGTGAGCATGACCACGACGAGCGCGTAGGGGCGTGGGTTGTCGGCAATCTCGCTGATGCCCCAGAACACCTGCACGGGCGTGACGGTGTAGTAGTCGAACATCAGGGGCGTGCCGAGTTCGGTGAAGGCCCAGATGAAGACGATGGTCGTGCCGGCGAAGACGCCGGGGAGGATCAACGGGAGGGTGATGCGGAAGAAGCGTCGCCAGCGGCCGGCGCCGAGGTTGAGGGCGGCTTCGTCGAGGGTGGGGTCGAGGTTGGCCAGCGCTGCGGTGACGTTGAGATAGAGGATGGGGTAGAGGTGGAGCACTTGCATGATGACGACGCCCCAGAAGCGGCCGGCCCCGCCGAGCATCGCCCCGCCGAGGAAGTCGATGCCCGGGCCGTCGGGGTCGAGCAGGCCGATGTCGACGAGGAAGGCGTTGATCGAGCCGAAGCGTCCGAGCAGCGCCCGCATGCCGATCGCGCCGACGAACGGCGGGAGGATCAAGGGCACTAAGACGAAACTGGTTACCAACGCCTTGCCACGGAAGTCGTATTTCGCGGCGAGCACCGCCAGCGGCATGGCAAGCAGCATGCAGCCGATGGTGGTGAACACGGCGATCATGAAGCTGTTGATCAGCCCGCGGACAAGCACCGGGTCCTGAAACACGAGCAGGATGTAGCGGAGGGTGAGCGCACCCTCGGCGTCGCGGAAGCCGCCGCGGACGGTGAGGACGATGGGCCAGACGAGAAACAGCCCCAGCACAGCCAGCAGCAAGGCGAACAGGCTGTAGCGGTAAATCGTGCTGGTTCGGATCGCAAAGGGGCGAGCCATGATTTGCAAAGCTTAGCGGTGCGGCGGGTGGTGCGAAAGCGGGTTCATGTTGTTTTCATCAGATGAGGATTTTGAATCGGTAACTGGCGGTCGGCCGGAAATCGCGCGGCTGGCGGCATAGGGTTGTTTTGCGGCGGCGGGCGGTTTGTGATGACCCGTGTGGGATTTCGCGCCGATGCAATCAGTGATTAGAAATCAGCAATTAGAAATTCCGACAGATCGGCCCTTCGCTCGCGGACTCGCTCAGGGCACGGCTTGGACGGATTTGTGCCCCAAAGCCGCGGCCGGGATTGCCAGAGCACCTCAGCCTTCGTAAGCTGGGGGATTCGAAACCCTTTTTGTTGAACTGTTGTTCGAGGGGAGTTGCATGTCGATCCTTACGGCCTGGTCGCCTTTCTTTCAAAGCAACGCTCGTATGCGCGGGCGCGGCTACCAGGCATCGAATCGCGTTGAGCGTATCGAACCGCAGGATGGCGAACTCGTTCGCGCCACGGTGCAGTGCGACGAGCAGTACATCGTCACGGTGATCCGCGACGGCACGCGCGCTGCGGCGGAGTGCACCTGCTCTGCTTTCGCAGAGGGAACATATTGCAAGCACATCTGGGCGACACTGCTCGATGTTCAGCAGAACCCCGAAGGTATCGGTGCGTCGGCGGACGAATTGGCGGCGATGCGCGTGCGTGCACCCAAAGCTCGCAAACGCGCGGCCGGCGAGTCGTCAACCCCCGCACGATCGAGTGAGCCGGAGTGGGTCGGCCGACTGAGCCTGCTGCGGCCGGCCACGATCGAACTCGACCACGAGCGCGCCCCATCCGAGGTATTGCCTGCCCAACGACAACTGTGTTACGTCGTGCTGCCGGATCACTCGCGCCGCCACAACGGCCTCGTCGTCGAACTGCGCCAGCGCACGCCCATCGCCACGGGTTGGAGCAAGCCCAAGCCGATGAAAGTCGGCCACGACACACTGCACGAACTTGCGGATAACAACGACCGCGAGTTGTGCGCTCTGCTGCTGGGCTCGCTGCCGTTTGATGAAGGCGCGACCACCTATTTCAGTCAGCGCGGGCACGCGATGTTCCGCCTGCCCACCGGTGTCTGGCGGAACATGCTCAAGCGCATGATCGACACTGGCCGCTGCTTCGTCGCGGCGCATGAAGATGACGAACCGATCGACCCGCTGCCGCTACGATGGGACGGCGACGAGCCGTGGGTGCTCTGGATGATCGGCCAGTGGGATGATGAGGACGAGTCGGCCGACGCGGACGAGGACACGTCCGAGGGCGAACTCGACCTTGATGTTGAAGCCGATGACACCGATGACGCCGACGATGTCGATTCGTCGACCAGTCGCTTCGGCGAGGTGACCGCGCAAGTCAACGGCTCGGCCACCGCCGAGAGTCACGCCGAGGCTTCGACACTTGAAGCCGCCACGCCAGCTGAGTTGCTCGTGCATGTGGAGCTGCGTCGCGATGGCAAGCGGATGGGCGTCGGCAAGCCGGCGCTGCTGCTTGGCGGCGCGGACGGGCTGATCATCACCGGGGACACGGCCGCGGCGTTTGACGACCGTGAAGCGTTCCGCTGGGCGAGCCAGTTTCGCGACGACCTGCGTCGGCATGAGTCGCTGCGTCCGATCCGCGTGCCGCGGCAAGATGTCGATCGATTTCTCGATCGGCTTTACATGCTGCCACAACTGCCTGAGTTGGATCTGCCTGACGACGTCGGCCGAACGCCTGAGCGGATTCACCCCGTGCCGCACCTGGACCTGTTCAGCCCCGAATCGCCGGAGGGCAACAAACTGCTGCCGGCGTCGGCGAAGAATCAACTCGTCGGGCGGGTGTGGTTCGGCTATGACGATCAGCGTGTCAGCCCCGCGCAGCCGGGCCGATTCGTCGCGATCAACTCCGCCGCTTCGTCGCAGGCAATGGGCGATACGGATGTTGAAAACACCGTCGCACCTATGGAAGCGTCGAACGAATCTGTCGATTTGCTGGAACCGGGCGACATCCCCGAAGACGACGCTGGCGGTTCTGTCAACGGCGACGTTCACGCAGCCGACGCGTCGGCGGAGGTTGCCCTCGATGCGCCGCCGAAGGGTCGACTGATTCATCGCCACCGCCGCGCTGAATGGCAGGCGATGCAGACGCTGGTGACGTACGGCCTGCGTCCGCTGCCCAGCGCCGGACCGGACATCGTCGCGATGTCGATGAAGCAGATGGGTCCGTCCGTCACCGCGCTGCTCGCCAACGGCTGGCAGGTTGAGGCCGACCAGCAGACCATTCGACACGCCGGCACGCCGCATCTTTCAATCGCTTCGGGCATCGACTGGTTCGAGCTGCGAGGCGGCATTCGCTATCAACGAAACGACGGCACGGAAGAGCAGGTAACGCTGCCGCAGATTCTCGCGGCGGTGCGGTCCGGCCGACAGATGATCACCCTCGGCGACGGGTCGCAGGGCCTGCTGCCGCAAGCCTGGCTGGATGAGCACGGCCTGCTCACCACGCTCGGGAAGGTCGAGAAGGACCACCTGCGCTTCGGCGCAAGTCAGGCCGCGGTGCTCGATGCGCTGCTGACGGAAGATGAACTGGTCGAAGTCGACGAAACGTTCGATCGCGCCCGCCAACGGCTGCACGAGTTCCAGGGCGTCAAGCCGCTCAATCCCACGCCACGTTTCAAGGGTGACTTGCGTCCGTATCAGCGCGAGGGCCTGGGCTGGTTCGCCTTCCTTCGCTGGTTCGGCATGGGCGGCATCCTCGCGGACGACATGGGCCTGGGTAAGACGATCCAGGTGCTCGCCATGCTGGATGCCCGCCGCAAGTACGAGGGTGAGCAAAGCGAATCGTCGGCCGCCGACGGCACTGACGCCCCTGCGGAGCATCGGCCGGCCCTCGTTGTCGCGCCGCGAAGCGTGGTGTTCAACTGGGTTGATGAAGCGGAGAAGTTCACGCCGCATTTGCGCGTGGAGGCATACGCCGGCACGGAGCGCGAAGCGTTGCGCGATCGCTTCAACGAGATCGACATCGTTGTCACCAGCTTCGGCCTGCTACGGCGCGATATTGAAGTGCTTCAGGACTACGAGTTCGACTACATCGTCCTCGACGAAGCGCAGGCGATTAAAAACCCCGGCTCGCAGGCTGCGAAAGCCGCTCGTCTGCTCAGGGCCCGCCATCGCCTTGCCTTGACCGGCACACCGGTGGAGAACCATCTCGGCGACCTGTGGTCGATCTTCGAGTTTCTTAATCCCGGCATGCTCGGCTCGAACGCGCGGTTCAATGAAATGGTCCGTGCGACCAACACCGCGCAAAACGGCAACGGCCGCGAAGCCATCGCCACCCGTAACGCGACCATCAGCCAGGTCGGCAAGATGCTGCGGCCGTTCATCCTTCGACGCACGAAAAAGCAGGTGCTCCACGACTTGCCTGAAAAGACCGAGCAGACCATCGTCTGCGAAATGGAGCCCGCGCAGCAGCAGGTTTACGACGACCTGCGCAAGTACTACCGCCAGCATCTGCTGAGCAACCTCGAAACGCCGGGCGGCAGCACCAGCGGATCGGTCATGGGCGGCAAGTCGGGCTTCATGGTGCTCGAAGCGCTGCTTCGCCTCCGGCAGGCCGCGTGTCACCCCGGCCTGATCGACGAAAAACGCGCGGACGATCCGTCCGCCAAACTCGACGCCTTGCTCGAACAACTTGACGATGTCATCGGTGAAGGCTCGAAGGCGCTGGTGTTCAGCCAGTTCACCTCGATGCTTTCGCTCGTGCGACGCCAGCTTGACGCACGCGGCATTCCGTACTGCTATCTAGATGGCCAGACACGCAACCGTCGCGAGGTTGTCCGCCAGTTCCAGGAAGATGAAACGACGCCGGTGTTCCTGATCAGCCTCAAGACCGGCGGATTCGGGCTCAACCTCACCGCGGCGGAGTACGTGTTCATTCTTGACCCGTGGTGGAACCCGGCAGTGGAGCAGCAGGCGATCGACCGCACGCACCGCATCGGCCAGACCCGACGTGTGTTTGCGTATCGCATGATCTGTCAGGACACCGTTGAACAGCGGATCACGCAGTTGCAGCAGCAGAAGCGTGAGATCGCCGAGGCGATTGTCGGCGGCGAGCAGCAGGTGCTGCGCGAACTGACGCGCGATGACCTTGAGCAGTTGCTCAGTTGATCAGGTCGCGGAGCCCGCGGCGGTCTGGTTCGCATCGAAAACCAGTTGGCCGGCCTGCCACGTCTTGTTGGCGTGTAGTCGACCGTCCGATTCGCGATCCCATAGCACGAGATCTGCTGCTGCCCCTTCGCGCAAGTCGCCGAGGTCGGACCAACCCATCCGCTGCGCCACACTGCGCGTGCCCATCGACCACACGTCATGCTCCGGCCGATCGAGCCATCGCAGCAGGTTCGTCATGCCAAGGTCCATCGTCAACGCACTGCCTGCCAGACCGCCGTCGCCGGGCTTACCAGGGTTATGTTTGCGTGCGCCGTCACCTTCCGCGACACGAACGGGGAAGCCCCACGGCGTGTCGTGCACACCGGCGGGCAAGCCCGCCCCGATGTTCGCGTCGGTGATCAGCAGCGTTCGCTCGACACCCTTTGCCGCCAGTGCCGCGCGGATGGCGACCGGGTGTACGTGCACGCCGTCGGCAATGAAATCAACGCTCATCCGTTCGTCGGCGAGAATGGCTTCCACCGCGCCCGCCGGCCGAACGCCGGGCTCGGTGACATCCGGAATAGGGAACACATCATAAAAATGTGTGGCATGTCGTGCGCCTGCCTCGATCGCCGCCAGCGTCTGGTCGACGCTTGCGTGCGTGTGCGTGAGAAACACCACGACGCCACGCTCGACCAGCCGTTCAATGACCGGCAGCACGTTCGGCGTGTCGGGGCTGACCGACATCGCGGCAATACGGCCGGCGGTCGCTTCGAACAGATCATCGAGCAACGCAAGGTCCCCCGGCACGGTTTCCGCGCCCGCGCCAGGCAAGGCGAGGAACGGCCCTTCCAAATGAAAGCCCGGCACGCGCACCGCGGTCACGTCATCCAGTGCGGACGCCAATGCTTTGAGCGTTGGCAACGAGGCTCGATCCATCACGCGATACAGGGTGGGCAATGCACTCGTCACACCGAACTGTGGCAACGTCTTAAGCCCCGTTGTCAGTTCGTCGGGCCCCGCTTCGAACAGATGCAAGCCCATGCCGTGCAGGTGAAGGTCCATCAGCCCCGGCGTGAGCAGTCGGCCGCCGCCATCGATCCGCAGCACACCCGCGTCGGCTGCGGCGTCGATCGCGACGATACGCCCGCCTTCCACGAGTACGGACTTGCCGACCACGCCCGCCCTTGGGCGCATTGCCTGAACGTTTTCAATCAATAGCCTCGTCATCTGCATACACCTTGTCGTTCGGTGAGTCGAGTTTCGAGAAGCAACGCGAAACGACGGTCATACTACGAGCGGGCGTGGATCGGCGGTATCGGCGGCTGCCATGATCGCATCAGTAGCCTTTCTCAAAATCGGGTTCGATGTTGGCCGCCGCCGTTTCCGAGATGTAGATATCGGATCGCAGCGTTTGTAGCAGCGATTCGGGCAGGCGTGGCGTGACCGGGCCGTGCGTGACGAGGCGGGTGATCATGCGTTGCCAGCTTGTATGCGTGCCGTGCACGGTAATGGCGTGTCGGCTGATGCGATGTCGGGCGGCGATGACTTCCGCCGGGCCGATGGTGGCGGCTTTGGGTGGCACGGCCGCGAGATCGCCGCTCATGCCGAAGCTGCCGTGCAATGAGTTTTGCGCAAGTGTATATGGGCTGAGCGTGACGATCCGTGTGCCCATCTGCTTCCACTCGTCCAGCGGCGCGTCAAACTCGGGCGCGTCCGGCTCGATGAACGCCAGATGGCCCGTCCACCCGGGGCCGAGGTAAATGACGTCGGCACCGCCGAGGTCTTCGATCATCTTTCCATAGCTGTCGATGTTTTCGTCGGTGGGGCCGAGGAACTGTTTCTCGGGCGGCCGAAGCGCCGGGTCGATGTTGCCCCAGAAACCGGACTTCAGCGAATGCACGAAACCGTACTTCCACGTATCCGGCGCGATACGGCCGTCTTCGTCGGCGTACTCGTCCATGGCGAAGCCCCAGACGTTGCGGCAATCCAGTTGTAGCGCGTTGATCAACCTGGCGACGTGGCGGTAGCCGGGGTTGGGGTTGGGCAGGATCATTACCAGCCGTCGGCCTTCCTCGGCGGAACGCTTGATGCGGCCGAGCATATCGGTTACGCCGATCCACGGCACTTCCGCGTTGGGGATGACTTTAATGCGATAGTCCGGGTTCGCGTGTTGCTCGATCTGGTCGCGCGTGATGCGACGGCAACGTTCGATTGCTTCCTTATCGCGAAATGGAACGTGGTGGGAAGGGGCGAATACAAATTCACTCATGGCAAGATTCCTTGTCAGGGGTTGTGATTTGAGGGTCGGCGGACTGAATCAGCGGCCGATTTCCTGTTATATGGACGACTGGCAGGTTGCGCTCAACGAGAACACTCGGCCGTGGTAGTAGGTCACGAACAAACCGAGGGGACGCCCGCTTTTGTCGATTGGCGTTTCGATGGTCTTCAGCAGCGCCGCCCTTGGCTGCACAGCGAGCAGGCGAGCCTGCATCGCGGACGCGTTGACCGCGTCGATTTTTTGGTGCATGTGTGAAATTTCCAGCGACTGGACCTGCTTCCATTGTGGTGCGAAGGCAACGGTTTCCAAATCGCCCAGGTCCAGTTGATCGCCGCAGGCTTCGGGCAGGTAAAGGTCGTCATACGCCACTGGCTTGCCGTCGAGCACGTCGAGTCGACGGGCGTAGACAACGCGATCCTCCGGCGAGAGATTCAGCAAGCGGCCGACCTTGTGGCCCGCGCGTCGGCGGGCGAATCGTAATACTTTGCGCGTCAGTTCCGGCGCGTGCTTTTTGATGCTCTGACTGAAGCCGGCCTGTAAAAGTGGGATGCGGCGCGTGGGTCGTTCGTTCACGAACGAGCCGCTGCCCTGCCGTCGATAGATCAGTTGTTCCTGGTCGAGGATCTGGAGGGCCTGGCGGATGGTAATGCGTGAGACGTCGAACTCGCTGCACAACGCCTGCTCGGTAGGCAGTTGTTTGGTTGGCTCCCACTCGCCGCGGAGGATGCGATCGCGAAGTACCGAAGCGACGCGGCCATAGGACGTATCCGGCGGCGGGATGGTTTGTGTCATCGTGGAGGTCTCCAAAGTGGAGTCGGATCGACATTCGTAATAACAAAATGACACACGTCCTGCAAATTAAGGTGCATTTGTGGACGTATTCCCGAAATTATCGCTGTTTCGATAGATTTGTTATGATGAATGTGAAGTTTTCTCGATCTTGAGAGGTTGGTCATGGCTGCGAAACGGCACGTTGGCGTTGCCCGCGTTCAATGGGCGCCGACGCATTCGTTTCGCCTGACTGGGTGTCTGCATGTGCAGCGGAGTAGCATCGGTGTGAATGATCCGCTGTTCGCCTAGGCGATGTGGTTGGCGGTCGGCCGGTCAAGCGGTTGATCAGCAAATGTAAAAGGTGGTTGGATCGGTCGCGCGATTGCGGTACCTTGAGTTGAGGTGCGTCGCCGCGGTTCCGTGAGCGACCGCCGCGATGGAGGCCGACCATGAAATGTCCGCAGTGCAATGCGAGTCTCGGTCGACGTTGCGTAGTCGACGCCGACCCGTTGATGTGTCAGAACTGTGGCTGGGGCGGCGCGAATCATTCCGCTGACGCGGCGGAGGATGACGGCCCATCGAAAGCGTTCTGGCTGAAGTTCGCCTTTTTCTGGGTGATGACATTGGTGGTGTTGGTGGGGCCTTATGTGGGGCTGCGTTTTGGCGCTGCCTATGTTGCGGGGCCGACGGGCCTGGCGGATGGTTCGCTGGAGGCCCGCTTTGTGGCCGGTTTGAACCTGCATTACGCGTGGGTGATGGCGGTGTACCTGGCGTTCTGCTGGGTGGTGACACCGACCTACGATCGCGAGAACATGGGGCTGTTCGGCCGGGGTCTGGCGTATAACCCGGTACTTACGGGCGAACATCGTTACAACCGCACGATGCACAAGCTCAACACGCTCGTCACGCCGGGCAAGATTGTGCTTGCGACTTGTCGAGCGACATGGGGCCTGCGTCGTCGATGACCTTACATGGCCAAATTGTGCGGGCACGTTTGCAATGACCGGCGTAGAATGACGGCTTCCGAGAAGCCAGTGTGATCGCCGCAACGCGTGTTGCCGTGCGTTTCGCAGGTCATTTCGAATAGCGAGGTTTGTGTTATGCATTTGCGATCGTTCATGTTTCTGAGCATCACGTTGGGACTGGTGTGGACGGCCGGTCCGTCGGCGGGGGCGCAGCAGGTTCAGCGGCTGTGGGTGGAGAACTGCGCGAGTTGTCACGGCGATCAGGGGCAGGGCGCGAACGCCCGGTCGCTTTTGCGCGACGAGGTGATGGGCGCGGAACATGATCTGGCGTTTTACAAGGCAATCCGCGAAGGCTTGCCGGACGACGGGATGGACGCGTATGACGATGTGCTCAGTGAAGAGGAGACATGGTCGCTGGTTGTGCACATCCGCGAGTTGCAGGAGCGTGCCCGTCGCGAGCGCGAGCCGGCGAGTCGACCGAACGACGACGGCTATGTGGAAACGACGCATCATCGTTATCGCTTCGAGCGTGTGGTCACGGAAGGAATTGAGATTCCGTGGGCGCTGGCGTTTTTGCCCGACGGCCGACTGTTGATCGCCGAGCGGCCCGGCACGGTTCGACTGCACGACGACAGCGGCTTGAGTGAGCCGGTGGAAGATACGCCCGAGGTGGTTCATGCCGGGCAGGGGGGCTTGCTGGGCGTGGCGCTGCATCCGGAGCATGAAGCGAACGGTTGGATCTACCTCAGCTATTCGCATGGCCAGGGTGATCGAATGATGACGCGCGTCGTGCGCGGCCGCATCGAAGACCACCGCTGGGCCGACCAGGAAGTGATCTTCGAAGCGCCGGAAGAGCTTTACCTGCCGACGCGTCAGCACTACGGCTGCCGACTGGTCTTCGACGATGAGGGCTATCTGTTTATCGCCATCGGTGACCGCGGCCGACCGGATCATGCACAGGAACGCTATCGGCCGAACGGCAAGATCCATCGCCTGCACGACGACGGCTCTGTGCCCAGCGACAACCCGTTCGTCGACGAGCATGACGCGATGGCTTCGGTGTGGAGCTACGGCCATCGCAACCCGCAGGGCATGGTCTTCGATCACGACGCCGGCGAACTTTGGTCCACCGAGCACGGGCCGCGCGGCGGCGATGAACTGAACCTCATCGAACGCGGGGGCAACTACGGTTGGCCACGCGTGTCGCACGGCATCAACTACAACAACACGCCTTTCCAGACACCGTGGAGCGAGCACGACTACATCGATCCGGTAAAACACTGGACGCCATCCATCGCAGCCTGTGGCCTCGCGCTCGGGCATGGGGAGGCGTTCCCCGAGTGGCAAGGCGACCTGTTCGCCGGCGGGCTGGCGGGGCAGGTGGTCGAGCGGCTGCGGGTCCGCGACGGTGAAATTGTCGAGCGCGAACGCATCCTCGAACGCATGGGCCGAGTGCGCGACGTCATCACAGCGCCGGACGGTTCGATTTACGTGGCATTGAACGACCCGCACCACGTCGTTCGCCTGGCGCCGGCGGAGTGAAGGGGCTCGGGTGTGCCCACGGCTTCAAGCCGTGGGCGTCGGCTCACAGTACTTGTCGGGCGCGCTCGGGCACGGCTTTTCGCTGTTCTAGCTAGGGCATGGCGCGATTGGTACGATAGGCCTCTTGCGGTCCGGCCATGCGTATTTTGAGATGGCGGACGGTTTTGCCACCAGAAATAATGTCCACCGGGGGGTAGAGCAGCGAATGAAGAGTCATCTGGATAAGCGGATTTGCGTCGTCGGGCTTGGCTATATCGGGTTGCCGACGGCGGCGGTGCTGGCGTCGCGTGGGTATGACGTGCGGGGCGTCGAGGTCAACCCGAAGGTGGTGGAGACGATCAACGCCGGGCGGGCGCATGTCGTCGAGCCGGACCTGGATATTCTCGTGCAGGCGGCGGTGCAGACGGGGAAACTGAAGGCTTATGGCGAGCCGGCGGAAGCGGACATTTTCATGCTCTGTGTGCCCACGCCGGTGGACGAGAAGCATGGGCCGGATCTTTCATACGTCGAAAAGGCGGCGGCGGGCATCGCTGAGCATCTGAAGCCGGGCAACCTGGTGGTGCTGGAGTCGACCAGTCCGCCGGGCACGACGGAAAAGCTGGCGGACATTGTCGAGCAGGCGGCGGGACTGACGCGCGAGCAGGTTCATTTCGCGCACGCGCCTGAGCGTGTCCTGCCGGGCAAGATTCTGCGGGAAGTGGTGGAGAACGACCGGATCGTCGGGGGGCTGACCGACGCGGCGACCGAAGTTTGTGCCGAGTTTTACCGTACGTTCGTGACGGGCGAGTTGCTGCTGACGCACAGCCGACTGGCGGAGATGGCGAAGCTGGTTGAGAACGCGTATCGCGATGTGAACATCGCGTTTGCGAATGAGCTGTCGCTGCTGGCCGACGATCTGGATCTGGATGTGCGGGAGTTGATTCGGCTGGCGAACCGGCATCCGCGGGTGAACATTCTCGACCCGGGCTGCGGCGTGGGGGGGCATTGCATCGCGGTGGACCCGTGGTTCATCATTCACCAGTCACCTGAGAAGAGCCGACTGATTCGCATGGCCCGTGAGGTGAATTGTCACAAGACCGGCTGGGTGGTGCAGCGCGTGCTCGATCGGGCGGAGCGGTTCAAGCGGCCGCGGATCGCCTGCCTCGGGCTGGCGTACAAGCCGGACATTGACGACCTGCGCGAGTCGCCGGCGGTGGATATTGCAAGGCAGTTGATCGCGGCGCAGGTGGGCGAGGTGATGGTCGTTGAGCCGAACCTGGCCGAACACGATGAATTCCGCCTGACGTCGTTAGACGAAGCGCTGGACCGGGCGGATGTGGTCGTGGCGTTGGTGGCGCATCGGCCGTTCCACAAGATTTCTCCGGCGCGGCTGGCGGAGAAGATCATCATCGACACGTGCGGTGTGTTGCATCCGTGATCAGGCGCGGCAGATGAAGCGCGTCGGCCCTATTGACCTGCGTGCCCGGGCCGTGGCTGAGTGATCGCGCCGGCCGATCGCGAGGGCGGCTTTTTACGACATGTCTTGGCCGTTGTCGGGCTTACTCGGTCGGCTCATATTCCCAAATTTCGCCGGGCGCGAGTTCTTTGACTTCAACGCCGGGCGGGTCGAAGCCGTCGATGCTCTGACGAAGCAGGGGGAAGGTTTTGTAGTGGACGGGGATGGCGACGCGCGGGCGGATCATTTCTGCGGCGCGGGCGGCGAGTTCAGGGCCCATGGTAAAGCGGTCGCCGACGGGGATGGCGGCGAGGTCGGGCTGGTAGATGTCGGCGATGAGGCGCATGTCGGAGAACAGGCCGGTGTCGCCGCAATGGTAGAAGGTGACGCCGCCCATGTGGATGATGAGCCCGGCGGGCATGCCCATGTACTGGCCGTTGTGGGACGAGCTGTGGTAGGCCTGTGTGAAGGCGATGTAGCCGAAGTCGGTGTCGATGCGGCCGCCGATGTTGCCGGGGTTGATTTTCTCGATGCCCTGGCCGTTGACGTAGTTGCAGATTTCATGGCTGGCGATGACCTCGGCGTGGTTGGCCTTGGCGATGGCGAGGGTGTCGCCGAAGTGGTCTTCGTGGCCGTGGGTCAGGGCGATGGTGTTGCAGCGGATATCGCTGGGCTTGTGCTTGGCCGACTCGTTACCGGTGAGGAACGGGTCGATGGCAAGGGTGTGCTTGCCGTCGTCGAGCAGGAAGCCGGAGTGTCCGAGGAAGGTTATTTTCAGGGCCATGGTGCGTCTTCTCCCTTGGGTGAGCGTTGATAGCGTTCAGGGGATGATAACGCGCCGACAGGCGTCAGATGGCCGACGTCTGGGGAAGACACAAAGCAACCGCTTCCGACTTCTGCCCTCGTCCGGCTACCCACCACCGCCTGTCGCCGGTCTCAGTTCCGAATGGCTTTGGCCAGGGCGGTGCGTGCCGCGGGCTGGCGGGTGGCCTGGAGGGTTTCGTTGAGCACAGCGGCGTTGCCGTTTCGCTTGATCTGCCGGACCAGACTGGACAGATGCTGATCGCGATCGCGTGCGAAGCGGGGGAACGCCTGCTCAAGCTCCTGGCGGGTGTACTTCGTCAGCGGGTCGTTCAGGCCGGTCTGCATGGTGGCCCACTCGATGAGGCTACGCGCGTCGGTGGAGAAGCGATAGCTTTCAAGCGTGGCCTGGAGTCGGCTGCGCGTGCTGGCGAAGGGGTCGGTCATCGTGTCGGGCAGTTCCCAGAGCTCGTGGGAGCGGTTTCGCGTGGCCTGCTCGAGTTGTTCGAGCCAGCCGCTGCCGACGTCGTTACCGAGACTTTGTGAAGATTGTGTGCGTGTCATCGTCGTTAACTGTTCCTTGTTCGATTGCACTGGCTGGTTTGCGGGCTTCAGCGGAGCGACGGCCGTGTTTACCACGAGGCGTCCGCGATTGACGAAGTCCACAGTCAGCCGTTGGGCTTTCCTGCCCTCGTGGATGATTGATTGAGCCTGACGTACGGTACCCGTGCCCCACTCTGGTCGGCGTGGATGGGTGACCTGGTCGCCGCGATTGTGCTGATGTTGTGATGGCGGCGTCATAAAGCTCGACCGCATCGCTTCCTCGGCACGTGCTGTCAGCGACATGCCGGGTGAGCTTTTCAAATCGGTTATTGGTTGACTATCCCTGCTTCCCCTGGCGATCCGGTGTTCCCTGTCGGTTTCCAAACGCCGACCGCCGCCGAGTCACGGTATCCCTCTACAAATGGAGGCTGGCCATCATACACATGTCCGTTCGACCCGCCGCCGATTGCGTGAGATGCCCTCGCGATGCGTGATGCGAAGTCACACCAAGCTTATCGACCTGATCGACTCTGTGACTTTGATGGTGGCTTGAGCCGCCTTCCCGACATGCAGGCCCTGACTGGCGTGCGTCGGCTGCTAATATATACGAACGCCGAAGCCGATCGGTTCATTCCCATTTCGGTTAGAGAAAATTCTTGCCCGTATGCTTGCACAGACCTGACAAATCATGTAACCTGACGAAAGCGTCGGTGAAACCCTGACACGCCGTCTACGGCCGGGCCACTGACGCCTTAATTCGCCCCCGGAAGCCCGTGCTGTCTCTTCGGAGGCAGCGCGGGTTTTTTTACGTTCTTTCCGGGCCATTCGGCCTCGGCGGGGTGGGTCAGGCCACGATGGTCAGCTCTTTTTCGAAGATGACAAGATTGGATTGGCGGTCGTTGTCCCAGCGGATGCCGATGATGTCGTAGCCGCGCGCGATGGCCATGTGGAGCATGGGGCGGTTGCGGGTGTGACATTCCATACGGCTGTACTCGTAGTGATGGTCGTTGGCCCAGGCGTTGGCGGCGTCCATGAGTTGGCTGGCGATGCCGGCCCGGCGGTGGGTGGGCAGGACGCCGTAGAGCCACTCGAAGAAGACGTTGGGCTTCAGTTCCAGGCCGACCATGAACCCGACGGGCTGTTCGTCGACGAACGCCAGCAGTACGAGCGGATTGTGTCTCCCGAGCAGTCGACGTTGGAAGAAAGCTTCGTCGCGGGCGGGGGTGAATACGTCTTTGTAGAGGCGGACCACGGTGGGTAGTTCGTTCTGGCCGACGATGTCGATTTTGGCTTCCGCCATGGCTGTCTTTCTCCCGTATTGGCGAGCAGGTGTGCGCCCCTGCGGGGCGGCCGCTGAACCTTGCGATTCGCTACCGGTGTTCGTGTTCGAAAATGTGGTCCATGCAGTAGCAGGCGGCGTCGGAACATTGCGGGCAGTAGCGAAACTCGGCGTCGGGGTCGCTTTTGTCGGTCTTGCCGCAGACGACACACTTGTGAAACGGCTGCTCGGCGAGCTCGGCCCGCTCTGTTTCGTAGACCCGGCGGCGGTGGGCGTTGCGGGCGCGAGTGATCATCTCTCCGCCGAAGAAGAGGAAGAAGTTGGCGATGCCCGCAGCGAGCACCGCCGCCTCCTGCCACTGACGCATGCCCAACGCCTGCAGGAACCAGCCGGCAGTCAGGACGGCGACGACGATGCCGATCCACTTGACCTTGACCGGGATGATGAAAAACAGAAGGAACTGGAACTCGGGGTAAAGCCATGCAAAGGCCAGCAACACCGAGATGAACACGTAGTAGTTGTTCACCGGCGCGGAGGGGTCCAGCAGGCCCGCGAGCGCGCTGAGCACGAAGGCGGTGAGCAGGTAGATGTTGTAACGGAAGTGGCCCCACTCGCGGTCGAGTGCGCTGCCCATGAGCCAGAAGATGTAGATGGAAATAAGAAACCAGAGCGGGTGCGCGAATCGCGGCATGAAGGCGAACGTCAGCAGCAGCCACACTTCGCCGGCGAACACGCGCTCCCAGACCAGCGCCATGCTGTCGAGGAACGCTTGTCCGGTCGTCGCCACGGCCGCAAGGTAGAACAGCGCCTGGAAGGCGATGAGGATGAGCGTCAGGTTCGGGATCGCGAACCGGCCGAATTTGCGTTCGAGCCTGTCAAGCATGGGAAAGACTATAACGAATGAAAGCGGGCAGACGTTCGCGCAAGGTCCGGATTACGCTGCAGCACCATCGTTGGCGGCGGTGGTGACAGCGTCGGCGGGCGGCGCGACGGGGTTGTCGAAGTGCACGTCCATCTGTGGGAACGGAATGCTGATGTTCGCTTCGTCCAGGTAGTACTTGATTGCGCGGATGGTGGCTTCGCGAACCGGGAAAAGGTCGGCAGCGGGCGCCCAGACGCGAACGGTCCAGTCGACGGACGAGTCGCCGAGCCCGGAGAGCACGACGGCGGGCTCTTTGTCAGGGGCCTGCCCCTCAACGCTTTTGACGGCAGCGAGGAGGGTCTCGCGGGTTTTGTCGATGTCAGCGGAGTAGTCGACGCCGACCGGCACGTCTGTGCGGCGGACGGGGTGGTGGCTCATGTTCTCGATCTTCGCACCGAACACCTGTGCGTTGGGCATGATGATGCGGCGGTTGTCGAACGTGTTCATGTAAGTGAAAAACAGCTCGATCTCGTCGACCGAGCCGACTTCGCCGTTGATATTGACCGCGTCGCCGACCTTGAACGGACGGAAGGTCAACAACATGACGCCAGCGGCGAAGTTGGACAGCGTGCCCTGAAACGCGAGGCCGATCGCCAGGCCTGCTGCGGCGATGACCGCGGCGAGGCTGGCGGTCTGCACCCCGAACTTACTGAGGCAGAAAATCAAAGCCATGACGAGCACGGCGTACTTGGCGAGCTGTGCGAAAAATTTGCTCAATGTCGCGTCGAAGTGCACCTTCATCAGCCCACGCTGGACCCACCGACGAACCCATGTCGCGACCGCAATCGCGACGAGAAGGATGGCAAGCACCGCCATGGCGTTGATGGCGATGTCGACGCCACGCTGGGTGAGTTGCTCGATCAACGGGTCGGACGTGGCGGTGCCAGTGGCGGCGTTGGCGGCTTCCTGGGCGAGTGTGGTCAGCATATTAGATCCCTCTTCACGAGTGATGATTGCGATTGGCAAGGATTGTACCGACAGTCGGCGCTAGCCGGCGGGTTGTTGCTGGCTGAGGCAATGCAGTGCGCCGAGGCCGACGACGAGCCATTCGCTGCGGACGGGGGTGATGATGTGCTCGGGCATTGCATCGTCGAGAGTTCGCAAGGCCAGTTCGTCGTTGGGTTGGCCGAAGGTGGGCACGAAGACGCTGCCGTTGGTGATGAGGAAGTTGGCGTAGCTGGCGGGGAGCGGGGCGGGCCCGCCGGGGCCGAAGCGGTCGGCGGGGTAGTCGAAGGTGATGGTTTCGGGGACAGGCAGCTCGATGAGGTTGAGCTTGCGGTTGCCTTGGTCGCGTGCTTGTTGGAGGACTTGCCAGTTTTGTTCGAGCGTGTCGTGGTCGGGGTGGTGTTGGGGGGCGCGGAGGGCGGCGACGGTGTCGGGGTTGATGAAGCGGGCGATGTCGTCGATGTGGCCGTCGGTGTCGTCGCCTTCGATGCCGCCGGGCAGCCAGATGACGTGGGTTGTGCCGAGCGTTTCGTGGAGCTTGGTTTCGATCTGCTCGCGGGTGAGGTGGGGGTTGCGGTTTTCGTTGAGAAGGCATTGCTCGGTGGTGAGGACCGTGCCGCGGCCGTTGACTTCGATGCTGCCGCCTTCGAGAACGAGGTCGTGTATCCAGATGGGCAGGTGGAGTTGGCGGGCGATGTGTTGAGGGACGACATCGTCGTAGTCGCGATGTTCGTACTTGTTGCCCCAGCCGTTGAATTGGAAGTCGTGGCAGGCGAGGCCGAGGTCGCGGTGGACGACGAAGATCGGGCCGTAGTCGCGGATCCACGAATCGTTGGTGGGGATGTTCAGTTCCTGCGTAGTGGAGACGGGCACGGCTTTGCGCATCGCATCGACCCATGCGTCGTACTGGGCGATGGCCTTTTCCATCACGACGGGCCAGGTTTCGACGTTATGTGGCGGGGTAAGCCAGACGGCGGCGTGCGGCTCCCACTCGGCGGGCATGCGATAGCCGAGCTCGGCGGCAGTGCCGGCGGGCGTGTGAAGCTGGTCGGCGTTCTCGATTTGGGGGTGAGCCATGGGGGGATTGTAATTTCTAATTTCTAATTGCTAATTGCTGATTGCTGATTGCTGATTTGGGGATTCGGCAGGGCAAGCCCTGCCCTACTCGTCCAGCAGGCGTTTGGTGATGGGTTGATAGGCATCAATGCGGCGGTCGCGGAGGAACGGCCAACCGCGGCGGAGCTCTTCGATGCGGTTGAGGTCGCATTCGACTACGAGCACGGCTTCGTCGTTTTCCGGCGCTTCAGCGAGCACGACACCGCCGGGGTCGCAGACGAAAGATGAGCCCCAGAAGGTCAGGTCGCCTTCCGTGCCGACGCGGTTGATGGCGGCGACGAACACGCCGTTGGCAATCGCGTGGCTTCGCTGCATGATCTGCCAGGCTTCTTTCTGCTGTTTGCGGTCGAAGTCGGTTTCGCCGTGGTACCAGCCGATGGCGGTGGGGTAGAAGAGCACCTGTGCGCCGTGCATGGCGGTGAGGCGGGCGGCTTCGGGGAACCACTGGTCCCAGCAGACGAGCATGCCCGTGCGGGCGTTGGTGGTCTGTTGCATGCGCCAGTTCAGATCGCCGGGGGTGAAGTAATACTTTTCGTAGAAGCGTGGATCGTCGGGGATGTGCATCTTGCGATAGCGGTCGATGATCTCGCCGTCGCGGCCGATCATGACGGAGGTGTTGTGGTAGAGGCCGGCGGCGCGCTTTTCGAAGAGCGACGCGGTTATCTCGATGCGCAGCTCTTTCGCCAGTTCGCCAAGACGGTGGGTGGTCGGGCCGGGGATCGGCTCGGCGAGGTTGAAGCGGGTCTCGTCTTCGACCTGGCAGAAGTACTCGGTGAGGAACAGCTCCTGCGTCGCGACGAGTTGAGCGCCTTGGCTGGCGGCGTCGCGGATCATGTCGCAGCAGCGGTCGAGGTTGCGTTGGCTGGCAGCCTCGTCGAGGCCTGGGGAGGCGTGCTGGACGAGGCCGAGCGTTAACGTCGAGGATTTTACTGTGGTGGCCATAGGTTGCTCCGTGCGGGTGAGCCCGCATCGTAAACGATGGGAGGAAGTTTCGAGTTTCTGGTTTCGAGTTTCGAGTTGGGGAGGGGGTGCTCACGACGTTACGTTGTGTCTGGCGGCGGCTGAACGTTTCTAATTTCAGAACTCGAAACCAGAAACTCGAAACGGCCTTATCATGCTTCGTTCATGCCACGCCAGCGTCCCCAATCCAGCGGCGAGTCCGGCACCGGCGACCTGACGCTGCCGCAGGTGCCGCGCAACGGCCGGGCTGCGTCCGCCACTGGCCCGCTACGGCGCGAGCTGTCGGGCAAGCTGGCCGGGCGATCGCTGCCGGGGCAGGTGTGGGTGCTGGCGCTCTGGCCATTCTTAGAGCAACTGCTCAACTCGGCGGTGGGCTTTGTCGACACGGCCCTGGCCGGTCGACTGGGCGTGCCGGCGGCGAACGCGGTGGCGGTGACCGGCTACATCGGCTGGCTGCTGGGCATGCTCCACATGGCGGTGGGCATCGGCGCGGGGGCGCTGGTCGCGAGGGCGATCGGCGGCAAGCATAAGCGCGTCGCCAACGCCGGGCTCGGCCAGGCTTTGCTGCTGGCGGTGGTCTGGGGCACGTTGACCGGCGTCGCCATCCTGCTCGCAGCGCGACCCATCGGGCTTGTGTTCGGCTTACGAGGCGAAGCGCTCGAACTCTGCGTTGTCTACATCCGCATCTTCTGCGCCGCAGCGCCGATGGCGGCCATCCTCTTCATCGGGGCGGCTTGCCTGCGCGCCAGCGGCGACACGCGCACGCCGTTCTTCGCCATGCTGCTGGTCAATGCGGTGAACGTCACGCTGTCTGTGCTGCTGGTGTTCGGCCCGGAGCCGATCGGCGGGTGGGGCGTGCAGGGCATCGCCATCGGCACGGCGGCCGCCTGGGTGGTCGGCGCGGCGCTGATCCTCGGCGTGCTGCTGCGCGGCAATGGCGTGATCCGCCTGCATCTGCATCGCCTGCGGCCGCATATGCACACGGCCAACCGTATCGTCCGCGTTGGCGTGCCGAGCCTGATCGAGTCGTCGGGCATGTGGATCGGCAATGCGCTGGTGGCGATGATCATCGGTCGACTGGCTGCCGAAGCGGCGCTGGGGGCGCACATCATCGCCATCCGTGTCGAGGCGCTCGCGTTTTTGCCCGCGATGGCGATCGGCACCGCCGCCGCGACGCTCACCGGGCAGTACCTGGGGCTAGGCGATCCGCACCGCGCGAAGCAGGCAGCGGGGCTTTGCTGGCTGTTCGGGGCGGTGATGTCGCTGGTGATGGGCGCGGTGTTCATGCTCTTCCCCGAGCAACTCGCCCGCATGCTCACCGATGAGCCGGAATTGTACGAGTTGGCGGCACCACTGATTTTCATCGTCGGCCCGGTGCAGCTTTTCTTCGGCACGTACCTCGTGTTTTCGCAGGCGTTGCGCGGTGCGGGTGATACGACGGTCGCGATGGCGATGACATACTTCAGCACGTTCGCCATCCGCCTGCCGGGGGTGTGGCTGCTGGGGGTCTACTGGGACATGGGGTTGTACGGCGTGTGGATCGCGTTGTGCGTGGAACTGGTCATCCGTGGACTACTGTTCGCCGGGCGATTTCTGCACGGCGGATGGACGAAGGTGAAAGTGTGACCTCACAAAGCTCGCCGTCTGGTGATGCGGCCTCCGCCAGAGGGCGCGTTGCATCCGGCTTCAACTGTCAAAACGGCAGGGCTGGATTGGTAATGCCTTTTCAAGTATAGGATTGTTCGGGGCTTACGATTGATTGCCTTGGTCCCCTGTTTGCATTCGCCTATTGACGGGTTGCCATGCGCCGGCATTGATGACCCTGATTTCAGAGGAAAGTGACTGCTCATGGCTGTGAAGTTTGAGGACTATTACGACACGCTTGGAGTAAAGCGCGATGCGTCGCAGGACGAGATTCGCCGTGCGTATCGCAAGCTTGCTCGCAAATTTCACCCGGACGTGAACAAGGAGAGCGATGCGTCGGCGAAGTTCGCCAAGATCAGCGAAGCTTACGAAGTGCTCGGCGATCCGGAGAAGCGCAAGAAATACGACGAACTGGGGCAGGACTGGAAGAACGGGCAGGAGTTCCGCCCGCCGCCGGGGTGGGAGAACATGGAGTTCAACTTCCGCGGCCCGGGTGGGGCGTCCAGCGGTGGAGGTGGCTTTCGGCCGGGTGGGTTCAGCGACTTTTTCGAGATGTTTTTCGGACGCGGCGGGAGCGGCGGTGGTGGGGCGGGCACGCGAGGGGGGCGATCGTCCTTTGAAGAGATGTTCGAGCAGCAGGCCGGGGGCAACCACCGCCGGGCTGGGATGGCGGAGCAGGAAGTCGAAGTCACGGTCACGCTGGACGACGTGTTCCACGGCGGCAAGCGGCAGATCGAACTCACGGAGCCCACCGGCCGACGCAAAAAGCTGGAGGTGAAAATCCCGGCTGGCGCGACCGACGGCTCGCGCATCCGCCTGAAGGGTGAGCACCTCGTGCTCCGCATCCGTTTGGCGAAGCATCCGCGCTTCGACGTGCAGGGCCACGACCTCACCACCGACCTGCACATCACCCCGGCCGAGGCGGCGCTGGGCGGCAAGGTGGATGTGAAGACGTTTGATGGGCCGGTGACGGTGACGATTCCCGCGGGTGCGCAGTCAGGGCAGAAGCTCCGCCTACGCGGGCGTGGAATGCCCAAGGGCAAGCACAAGCCGGGCGAACGCGGCGACTTGTTCGTCCGATTGCTGATCCGCGTGCCGCATCCGTTGAGCGATGAAGAGCGGAAGCTCTACGAGCAGTTGCAGGCGATTTCGAAATTTGATCCGAGGACGTAACCAATTTGAAGCCTGCTGCATGACGTGGTCGGCTTCGGGAGTACGATCATGGACTTCAACAGACTCACGCAGAAGACGCAGGAAGCCGTGCACGCGGCGCAGAGCGAAGCGACGCGGTTCGGGCATCAGGAAGTCGATGTGGAGCATCTGCTGCTCGCGCTCGTACGGCAGGAGGACGGGCTGGTGCCGCGCCTGTTACAGCGGATGGACGTGCAGATCAGTGCGCTGGTGGGCGATCTTGAAAATACGTTGACGAGTCGGCCGTCGGTGCGAGGGCCCGGCGCGGAGGCGGGCAAGGTGTTTGTCAGCCAACGGCTGAACCAGGTGCTAGCGCAGGCGGAGAAGGAAGCGAAACGACTGCGCGATGAATACGTGAGCGTCGAGCATCTCGTGCTTGCGATGCTCAACGAGCGGGACGGTGACGCGAGGAAATTGCTCGAAAAGCACAACATTAATCGCGATGTGTTTCTCGCGCTGTTGACGAAGGTGCGCGGCAATCAGCGGGTGACGAGTGCGAATCCGGAAGAGACTTACGAAGCGTTGCAGCGATATGGGCGGGACCTGGTACAGCTTGCGCGGACGGGCAAGATGGACCCGGTGATCGGTCGCGATGAAGAGATCCGCCGAACGATTCGCATCCTGTCGCGCAAGACGAAGAACAATCCCGTGCTGATTGGTGAGCCGGGCGTGGGCAAGACGGCGATTGCGGAAGGGCTTGCGCAGCGCATCGTGCGCGGCGACGTTCCGGAGGGTTTGAAAGACAAGACGATTTTTGCGCTGGATCTCGGTTCGCTGATCGCGGGAGCGAAGTATCGCGGTGAGTTCGAGGAACGATTGAAGGCGGTGCTGAACGAGATCAAGGAGGCCGAGGGCAAGATCATTCTGTTCATCGATGAGATGCACACCATCGTCGGCGCCGGCAAGGCAGAGGGGGCGATGGATGCGGGCAACATGCTCAAGCCCATGCTCGCGCGGGGTGAGTTGCATTGTATTGGTGCGACGACGCTGGATGAATATCGCAAGTACATCGAGAAGGATGCAGCGCTTGAACGGCGGTTCCAGCCGGTGCTGGTGGATCAGCCGACGGTCGAGGACACGGTGAGCATTCTTCGCGGGCTGCGCGAGCGGTTCGAGGTGCATCATGGCGTGACGATTCAGGACAACGCGCTGGTCGGGGCGGCGACGTTGAGCCACCGTTACATCACGGACCGGTTTTTACCGGACAAGGCGATCGACCTGGTGGACGAAGCGTGCGCGATGATCCGTACGGAGATCGATTCGATGCCTGCTGAGCTGGACCAGATCACGCGGCGGGTGATGCAGTTGGAGATCGAGGAAGCGGCACTGAAGAAGGAGAAGGATGACGCGAGTCGATCGCGGCTGGAGACGTTGCAGAAGGAGTTGGCCGACCTTCGGAACAAGGCGGACACGATGCGTGCGCAGTGGGAACAGGAGAAGCGTGGCGTGCATGATGTCCAGAAGCTGCGCGAGCAGATCGAGCAGGTGCGTCACGAAATCGAGCAGGCGGAGCAGGCGTACAACCTCGACAAGGCGGCGGAGCTGAAATATGGCAAGCTGCCTGAACTGCATAAGCAACTGGCCGAGGCGGAGTCGAAATCCAACGGCAAGGACGACAAGCAGGAAGGCCCGCGCCTGGTTCGCGAAGAGGTGACGGAAGAGGAGATCGCGCAGATTGTCGCGCGATGGACCGGCATTCCGGTTGCGCGACTTGTCGAGGGCGAACGTGAGAAGCTGCTCAAGCTCGACAAGGTGCTGCACCAGCGTGTGATCGGGCAGGACGAAGCGGTGCAGCTTGTCGCCGACGCGGTGATTCGTGCCCGGGCGGGCATTAAAGATCCCAAGCGGCCGATCGGCAGCTTTATTTTCCTCGGGCCGACCGGCGTGGGTAAGACGGAGCTGGCGCGGGCGTTGGCCGAGACGTTGTTCGACAGCGAAGACAACATGATTCGCATCGACATGAGCGAATACATGGAGCGGTTCGCCGTGTCGCGGCTGATCGGTGCGCCGCCCGGCTACGTGGGCTATGAAGAAGGCGGGCAGCTCACGGAGCAGGTGCGTCGCAAGCCTTACAGCGTGATTCTGTTTGACGAGATCGAGAAGGCGCACCATGACGTGTTCAACGTGTTGCTTCAGATTCTTGACGACGGCCGTGTGACCGACGCGCAGGGGCATGTGGTGAATTTCAAGAACACGGTGATCATCATGACGAGCAACATCGGCAGCCCGTACCTGCTGGAAGATGCGATGGGCGGGGCGGGTGAGATTTCCGACTCGACGCGGAACAAGGTTTTCGCGGAGCTGCGCAGCCACTTTCGGCCGGAGTTTCTCAATCGCGTGGACGACACGGTGCTGTTCAAGCCGTTGACGCTGGAAGAGTTGAAGCAGATCGTCGAGTTGCAGGTGGACGACATCCGCAAGCGGCTGGCCGAGCGGAGCGTGACGTTGGAACTGACGGACGCGGCGAAGCAGCATGTCGCCGAGGCGGGTTACGACCCGGTGTACGGTGCTCGGCCGTTGAAGCGATATCTGCAGCATGAGATTGAAACGCGGATCGGCCGGGCGATCGTGGCGGGCGAGGTGGTGGACGGCTCGAAGGTGATAGTGGATCACGACGAGGACGGCGGGATTCGGCTGGACGTGGCTTCGCCGGCGTCGGCCCCGGCGTGAGCGTGTGGGATCAGCAGCGTGGTTGCGTGGAATCGCTGTGGATGAACGCTGATCCGGAGCGGCCAGGGCACGTTGCCGGGGGCTGATGGGGGTGGCGGGAGGAATCCTGCGGGGCGTCGCTGACGCGGGGCCGCGAGGCCGTTATAGTACGGGTTCTGGCCCTAACGAGAGTGGACTGTGCGACGTAGCCGAAAGCCTATTGTGATTGCCTCGCGCCGTAGCCGACTGGCCCGCATTCAAGCGGAACTGGTGGGCAAGGCGTTGTCGAAGCTGCACCCGCGGCTGGAGATCGAGTACCGCTGGATCGACTCGGAGGGCGATCTGCACACCGGCCCGTCGCTGGCGGAGGTGGGCGGGAAGGGTCTGTTCACGCGATCGCTGGAGAAGGCGGTGCTGGCGGGCGAGGCAGACCTGGCGGTGCACAGTTTGAAGGATATGCCAGCGGTGGACACGCCGGGGCTGGCGCTCGCGGCCGTCCCGCCGCGTGCTGACGTTCGCGACTGCCTGATCACCCGCGAGGGTGCGGGCGGGCTTGCGGGTATGCCGGCGGGCGCGGTGGTGGGTACGTCAAGCCCGCGTCGAGCGGCGCAGGTGTTGCGTGCTCGGCCGGACGTTCGGATTCAGCTGATCCGCGGCAACGTTGATACGCGGTTGCGCAAGGTGCTCGACGTGTCCGGCGAGCACGGGCCGAGCTATGACGCGACGCTGCTGGCGGTGGCGGGGCTGCTGCGAATGGGGCTTCGCGAGCATGTGACCCAGCCGATCGATGTGGATGAGGTGCTGCCGGCCGCGGGGCAGGGGGCGCTGGGGATTCAATGCCGATCGGACGACCACGTGACGCTGACGCGTTGCCTGCCGTTGAATGATTCGACGATCGCCACGGCGGTGCACGCCGAGCGCCAGGTGGTGGCGGGGCTGAATGGCAATTGTCACTCGCCGATCAGCGTGCTGTGTCAGGCCGTGCCGCCACAGAGCAAGAGCAAGCGGAACACGGACTCGCATTGGTATCGGCTGCGGGCGCGGGTGATGTCGTCGGATGGTCAGACGGTGCTGGCGACGGACGAGACGGCTTCGCCGAAGGAACTGCGGCGGGTGGTGGCGCAGACGGTTGATGCGTTGATTGCTCAGAACGCGCGTCGGCTGCTGGCGGCCTGCCGGGGGATTCCGGTGGGGGAGTCGGCAGCGGGTAGACCCGCGGCGGCGGCAGAGGCAGTGGCGGAGTGATGGTGACTGGCGATTTGTGATGGGTAATGTTGTTGGACTGGGTCGCGCTCCGCTTTGCTTCGCGGCTAACTGACATTTCGAATGGCAACTCTTGAAATCTACTTCAAACTGCCCATGCCTCGGTCCTGCCGGGCCTGGTTGACCTGCGCGAGCACGGCAGGCTCGTGGCGGAGCAGCTTGATCATCTGCGAGGTGGAGATGCCTTGGATCAGGGCGGCGCGGGGCAGGTCGTAACCCACGGCGGCGATGGCGTCGAGGGCCTCGGCGAGCAGGGCGGGGAAGTCCGTGTGCTTGGGGTTGATGGCGAGGCGGTTGGCATTGGTACGCTCACGCCAGGTGGGGCTGGGGCCGGTGGCGGGGTAGTCGCGGCGGACGTGCATGGCCAATTGGAGGCGGAGCCTGCGGAGGGCGACACGGCGGTTCTCGGCCTGGCTTCGGCGTTCGCTGGCCTGGGCGGCAACGCCGGTGGGCTGGTGGGTGAGGCGGATGGCGGTTTCGACCTTATTGCGGTGTTGTCCGCCGGGGCCGGACGCTCGGCTACGCTGTGACTGGCACTGGGCAAGCAGGTCGTCGTCGGGCAGCGCGGCGGGATGAACTTCCCCATCTGGGCTCATATCGGTATGGTAACGCGATCGGCCTCGTTGCAGGTCAAGTCGGCCGGGGGGTGAGCCGACAAAGCAAGGGTGTCGCGCGTTTTCCACTTGGCCCTTGGCCACTCGATTTTCGGCCCGTTCTGCCCCGGAGTGAAGTTTCATCGTGAGTGAGCCGACCAGTGACAACGCCGTTGAGACCAAGGCGGCGCAGGGCGGAACGCTGCCAGCGTTCGACGCGTGGATGGCGAGCAACCCGTGGCATCCGCGGATCGTGCCGTTCGCGGTATACCTCGTCTTCCTGGCGATCATCGAGTTTGTGCGCGGCTATTGGCTGCTGAGCTACCCGCTGTTGTATGGCGTGCAGTGCATCACGGTGGCGTGGCTGCTGTGGCGGTATCGCAAGCTGTTGCCGGAACTGACGATCAAGTTTCACTGGCTGGCAGTACCCACCGGCGTCGGGCTTTGCGTGGCGTGGGTGGCGCTGGGGTACGCGATGATCTGGCTCGCCCCGGGCTGGTTCGCAGCGGGCGACGAGCCGCATTACATGCAGGAAATGCAGGGCGAACACCCGGGCGTGTTCTACGTGTCGATGGTGTTGCGGCTGATCGGCATGGCGATGCTCGTGCCGCTGTTCGAGGAGCTTTTCATCCGCAGTGCCTGCCTGCGCGGGCTCCACTCAGCGAAGAAAACCAAAGCAGGGCTGGTGCAACTCGCGGAAGACATGCCGCTGATCGGCGAGCGCGTCATGCACACGCAAGCCGCGAAGGAGGCGGCGAAGTACCCCGCCGCGTTCACGCAGCAGTTGCGCGAGTGGCCGGTGGGCAAGTTGACGATGTTCGGCGTGTTTGCCTCGACGTTCATCTTCATGGTTCACCACCTGCCTCGCGACTGGCCGGGCACGATCGTCTGTGCCGCGGTGTGGTGCTGGCTGCTGTGGTACACGAACCGCGGCGAACGACGCATGGGCCTCGGGCCGATCGCGTGGTCGCATGGCATTACCAATGCGGCGTTGTGGTGGTGGTGCTGGCAGATGGGCGACTGGCAGTTTCTTTAATCAAACCCCTTCATATTAATTATTTACGATCTATCCCCGCATCGGCCTGATGCTGCGGATTGCTGCCTTGCTTTCGTCTGCTGTGGGGTCTATTGTGGGTACTTCACGCATCGGCATCCGCCGAAGGGGAGTATTCAACATGGCGCTTTACAAGCGGGACGGTTCACCGAACTGGTGGATTGAGTTTGAATTCAACGGGCAACGGGTGCGGAAGTCGGCCCGCACAGCCAACAGGCGAAGGGCGGAAGATGTCGAGCGAAAGCTACGCCAAGACATGCACGACCACCACGTCTTAGGCAAGCCCGTGGTGAAGTCGATGACGTTCGAAGATGCAGCAGAACGTTACCTGAAGACGCATCTAAAGCCGAAGGGCCAGAAAGCGGCGACGGCCAGGAACGACGCATACAAAATCAACATGCTGGTAGATCGGGTCGGCGGCGGAAGGCTGTTGAGTCAGATTACCGCCTCATTTGTCGCCGCTTTGAAGGATGATCTACTAAAAGAAGGCAAGACGGATAAAGACGGGAAGAAGTCGGGCCTTGCGCCGGCGACGGTCAACCGTGATCTGGCGATCCTGAAAGCCATCCTGCGGAAGGCTCACGACGAATGGGGATGCTTGGCGACGGTTCCCCGGATCACCTTGCTACCCCTCAATAACCGCCGGCTGCGTTGGCTGGACGCCGACGAAGAAACCCGCCTCTTGAAAGCGTGTGACGATGCCCCGCACCTTCGCGACTTGGTTGTTTTCCTCATGGACACTGGGGCAAGGCTAACCGAAGCCACCGAATTGACGTGGGATCGGGTAGACATGGACCGGAAGCCACGTCCGTTGGTTAGCTTCCACGATACGAAGTCAGGCAAGCCACGAAGCGTTCCGCTTCCCGACCGTGCCGGACGGATGCTTGCACGGCTGCACGCCGACAGGCCAAAGGACAAAGCCCATGTCTTTCTGTCATGGCATCCGAATTGGAAAGGCGGCCGGCATAATCCTCATGCCCAGCCATGCGGTCAGCCTCATGGCGCGTGGGCCAAGGCGGTGAAGCGGGCCAAACTCGAAGACTTCCGCATCCACGATCTACGCCACACTTTCGCGTCTCGGCTGGTGCAGCAGGGGGCATCCCTCTTTGCTGTGTCGAAGCTGTTGGGGCATGAGTCGATCCAAATGACGATGCGGTATGCTCATCTTGCCCCGGACGAACTCGACGCCGCTATCAGCAGGCTTGATCAGCGATCCACACAAATCGCCACGCCAGTCGCCTAAGCCGTGGCGATAGACAAGAACCGCTGTCGCCGGCTGACGCTGCTCGCCTTTGCTCGGCTTGTCCGTGGCACGGTGAGCACGTCTAGGGCCAGCGGGCCGGCGTCGTGGGCCGGGAGTCGTGACGTTTCGGGCTGGCTGGTGCATTGGTTCAACAGGTATTCATCTACGGCCGTGCGATGGTAGAGCACACGTCGCGAGCCGGTGGGCTGTGTACGCGGCAGGTTCAAGCGGTCCAGTGTTCGCACACTCACGCCGATGTGTCTGGCTGCCTGCTCACGATTCATCCACGGGCCAGACGACGCTGGCGCTCCTTGGAAGTGCTGATTCATGTCTGAGTTTACTCCAGTAAAAAAGCAGGCCCTGACCTCGGCCGTTGTAGTAGCGTGCCGTAGTCAGGCTTGCATGTGTTTGTGTTTCTGATTCTGCTTCACGGTGGGGAGGCTTACTCGGCATCTATCCCCATGAAGCTGATGGTGAATGGAAATCTGTTAATCCATCACCCCTGCGACAATCGCCCCGAAAACCTTTAACATTTGCGTTTGACACGGATGCGCCGTCACCGAACCGCCTCACATCGGGGGTAGATGATTCATGCCGCTTTCATGGAACGAAATACGCCAGCGTGCCATCACCTTCGCCCGCGACTGGTCCGACGCCTCACGCGAACGCTCCGACGCGCAGACGTTCTGGAATGAATTTTTTGAAGTGTTCGGCATCCGCCGGCGAACCGTCGCTACGTTCGAAGAACCCGTACGCAACCTCGGCGGCGCAACCGACTTTATCGACCTGTTCTGGAAAGGCCGGCTCATCGCCGAGCACAAGTCGCGCGGCCGCGACCTCGGCAAAGCCCACACACAAGCCAACGATTACATCCAATCCCTCGCTCGCGAAGGCCGGCACGACGAAATCCCCCGCTACATCCTCGTATCCGACTTCGCCCGCTTCGCCCTGCACGATCTCGAAGAATCCGACCCCGCCAAGGCGACCATCGAATTCACGCTGGATCAGCTACCCCGCCGCATCCGCGCCTTCGCCTTCATCGCCGGCTATGAAACCCGCCGACTCGACGCTGAAGACCCCGCCAACCTCAAAGCCACCGCACTGCTGGCCAACCTCCATGACCGGCTCGAAGACGGCGGATACACCGGCCACGACCTCCAGCGCTTCATGGTCCGCATCCTGTTCTGCCTGTTCGCCGAAGACACCGGCATCTTCGAACCAGACGCCTTCACCAACTTCCTCCGCGACAACACCCGCCCGGACGGCTCGGACCTCGGCCCGCAACTCGCATGGTTCTTTGCCGTCCTCAACACCGACTATGACCAACGGCAACGTAACCTCCCCGAAGACCTTGCCAACCTCCCCTACGTCAACGGTGAACTGTTCGCCGAACAACTCCGCTTCGCCTTGTTCGATGCTCCGATGCGCGAAGCCCTCCTGAACGCGACGAACTTCCATTGGGAAAAGATCAGCCCGGCCGTGTTCGGCTCGCTTTTCCAGTCCATCATGGAAGACCGCGCCCGCCGGCAGATCGGCGCGCATTACACCAGCGAACGCGACATCCTCAAACTCATCCGTTCCCTGTTCCTAGACGACCTCCGTGCTGAATTCGAAAAGGTTCGCCACGACAAGAACGCCCTCGCCCGCTTCAACCGCAAACTTGGCGAACTGCGATTCCTCGACCCGGCTTGCGGCTGCGGTAACTTCCTCGTCATTGCCTACCGCGAACTGCGCCAACTCGAAATGGACGTGCTCCAGACCCGCTTCGGCGATATGCCCAGCGAAGGCGACCTCCGCGCCAACGCCCAGCTCAACGTCGGGCAGTTCTACGGTATCGAGATCGAAGAATGGCCCGCCCGCATCGCCGAAGTCGCCATGTGGCTCATGGACCACCAGATGAACAGCGAACTGTTCGAGCGCTTCGGCCAGGCAAAGGCGACCACGCCGCTGACGCGCTCGCCGCACATTCAGCAGGCTAACGCGCTACAGATGGACTGGAACGAACTGCTGCCGGCCGGTGAATGCAGTTTCGTGTTGGGGAATCCACCGTTTGTTGGGGGCAAATACCAAACGCCCGAGCAGCGCGAGGACATGAAAGCGTTGATCGGCCACGTATCCGGTTATGGCCTGCTCGACTTTGTGACTGGGTGGTACTTCAAGGCAGCGGACTACATCGCGGAGCACGCCATCCGAGTGGCTTTCGTCTCGACAAATTCCATTTGCCAGGGCGAACAGGCCGGCGTGCTGTGGGGCGCTCTGCTTGGGCGAGGCGTGCGAATCCATTTCGCCCATCGCCCGTTCGCATGGGCCAGCGAGGCTCGCGGCAAGCACACGTTCACGTTGTAATCGTCGGGTGGGGCCGACAGGATTTCAGTCCCAAACGCCTCTACGATTACGAAACGGACGATCAGCATCCGACTGTTACGGAAGCAAGGGACATTTCGCCGTATCTCGTTGAAGGCCCGCCCCTCGCAA
The DNA here is from genome assembly GCA_041821185.1 of Phycisphaerales bacterium AB-hyl4. Classification (NCBI taxonomy): domain Bacteria; kingdom Pseudomonadati; phylum Planctomycetota; class Phycisphaerae; order Phycisphaerales; family Phycisphaeraceae; genus Natronomicrosphaera; species Natronomicrosphaera hydrolytica. The sequence continues at coordinate 191,322 of JBGUBD010000007.1, forward strand.
TCACCAGCCGTTCGCGACCATTGTGCGACGTGCCGACAATCGGCATCGGCAACAAACCGATTGACAATGGGTCTTACCTCTTCACGCCGGATGAGAAGCAGGCATTCTTGGCTCGCGAGCCCGCTGCGGAACCCTACTTTCGACCGTGGATCGGCTCGAAGGAGTTTTTGCAAGGCATCGAACGTTGGTGCCTGTGGCTTGGAGATTGCCCACCCCACGAACTTCGCACCATGCCGCTGTGTATGCAGCGCGTTGCTGAGGTGCGAGCGTTTCGATTGGCGAGTAAGAGCACACCGACACAACGGCTTGCCGACACGCCTCAGCGCTTCCACGTCGAGAATATGCCGGATGACCCGTTTCTTGTCGTGCCGAAAGTGTCATCAGAGCGACGAGCGTACATTCCTATTGGTTTTGTCAGCCCACCTGTGCTTGCTAGCGACCTCGTGTTTCTCGTGCCTCATGCCACACCGTACCACTTTGGCATGCTTTCTTCCGCAATGCACATGGCATGGATGCGCCAAGTCTGCGGTCGGCTCGAATCCCGTTATCGCTACTCGGCAAATCTCGTTTACAACAACTACCCTTGGCCGCAGGAAGTCAGCGACAAGCAGCGGGAGCGGGTGGAGAAGGCGGCGCAAGGGGTGCTTGACGCGCGGGCTCAGTTTCCCGATGCAACGCTGGCGGACCTATACGACCCGATCGCGATGCCGGCGGTGCTTCGCAAGGCGCATGCCACACTGGACCGGGCCGTGGACGCCTGCTATCGCCGGCAACCGTTCACCAGCGAGCGCCAGCGGCTGGAGTACCTGTTCGCCTTGTACGAAACCCTGCTGGCCCCGCTGACGCCGGCGAAGAAGCCTCGCCGCACCCGGCGGGCACGAACCACTTAGGCGTTACCGCCAAGGGGGAATGATGACAGAAGAGAATGTGCGGGAAGATCGAATCCATATCCGCTTTGAAGGCGGTCTGGCCGATCAGAATCGGATACCTGTTCAGGAATTCATTACCTCGCTGGACGGCTGGCATGACTTTCTTGATCTGTCCACGACCGCCTTTCTGACCGGTCGCTTGACCACCGACCGCCTCCCATCCGACCGCCGGGTTCGGTACGAAATTCAGACGGTGCGTGAAGGCTCGGTCGAGGTCATTCTTGAAACTGTCGGCTTATGGGCTGCCCAGGGGATCGTTGGAGGCGGTGCCGCTGGTATCACGTTCGCAACAGGCCGAGCCCTATGGCGGTGGCGTCATGCGCTCTTCAACCGGCAAGTCCAATCGCATCGCGATGATGCAACGATTGAAGAAGCTGCCGCCGCGCTTGCTCACATGGCGAGGGAGCACCAAATTGCCGTCGGTGACGAAGATGATCCGGCCGATTATGTGGAGCGGATTGACGCGACGATGAAGCGTGCTGTTCGGCCGGTGACACAATCCGTCACTCATGTCTCGATGCGTGGCGAACTTGGGACGGAGATCATCACAGCGGCGTCATCACAGAAAAGAGCGCTCGACAACGACTATTCCTCGGTGAAGCAGCCGGAGCGTGTCGGTGATTTCGAGGCGAGGGAAGTCATCTTTCGCCGTATCAACATTGAGTCTGGCAGCGCTTCGGTAACATTTGTTGATCCACATGATGAGGATGAGGTGGGCATCAAGCGGTGTTGGATCATTGACGCAAACCTACGAACGAAACGTGATCCTTACACCGGCTCGATGCACAAACGATCACCGCTTCAGGTTCTTGCCCGCAAAAAAGTTTTGAACAGCGAAACCGGTGCGGTTCGATGGGAAGTTACTGCGGATCAAGATGAGGCTGGCAGGCACCTGTTCAACCGTGAATGATGACTTCGGGGGATACTGTCTGCCGGCGGCGACGGCGACGCAAGTCGGCGGAACGCTCCCGCATTGCTTAGTGGCCTGCTTACTGCTCGGTGCCTCACATGCTGGCACGTCAGCACATCCGAAGGGTGAAGACGGCTCACGGTCCGCCTTGGAAGCCGGCGGGCGGAATGTGCCGATATGTCAGTCATTCCAGCCCAGGTCATCAGCGACACGATTACGGGCTGCCCGAAGCTGGATCACAAGCGGGTCATCCGGCTTGCCCCCTTGCTGTGATTCGAGCCGGTTTTCTTCAACGAAAATCGAATCGTAAAGCATTTCCCGCTTCGCTGCGTTCATGCTGCCGGACATGGGCCGGGCTTCAGTGCTGCCGGCGGCCTGAAGCTTCGCCTTCATGTGGTGGCGAATCTTTCGCTTGATGCTCTGGCTGCTGATCGGCTTCAGGTATTGTGAGACGGACGATAGCTTGCCCTCGCGTGAGGGTTGAACGGTGGTGGTGGTCATGTCTTTCCTTGTGGTGGGTGGGGTGATCGGCCCAGCGTTGCCGCTAGGGTTTGAAACGGCCCACATGCTGGCACTTCAGCAGGTCCGAAGCTTGAAGGTGGGCGATGGGGTGGTTGATGATGCCGATAATGAAGAAAGCTGCATATGTAAGCCATTCAGTCATCATGCTTGGCAGGCTCGGCGTTGGGCTGTCGATGATCTTCGGTCTTCTGCCGTAGCTGCCGTGGCTGCCGTGGCGTCTGTGGGATCACGTTCAGGTTTTCACGCCGAAGGTTCAGGCGGTTCCCATCCCGATATTTCACTCGCTCACCCTTCCCGGCGTCCACGATGATCCGGGCAGCGGTGACAAGCTCGCCAGGGCCGAAGCGTTGCTGACTGTCGGCGATGCGTACGTACTGGTGGCCGGGGCCGGCGGCGTTGTAGCACCAACCGGTAGTCATGTTCATCGCAGCCAGCCGGCGGTAATCCTGTGGCCACAACTTCGCTTCATGGATGCCATCGGAAAGCGGCACCTTCATCACCTTCGCCCCGTCATGGTCGATGGCTTCATACGCCGGGCCTGACTTCGGGGGACGCCGGCGTGGTCGGCCGCCACCCCTCGGGGTGGGCAGGTCCACTTCAACGCCAAGGTATTTCTTAACTGCTCGCTGTGTTCGTCGGTGCATTGTGGGTGGTGCCATCGTGTTCACGTTGTGTAATTCCTTCCAAGGGGAGAACAGGGGGTGATTGATCCATGCCCACTACAAAGGGCAAAAAACAAGGGCCGAGTGAGCCGTTAAGCCCACCCGGCCGCGTCATCAGAGCCGGCCTTGTCACCACTACCACCACCACCACGGGCCGGTATCGCTTCGCTGATCGGCGGGGACACGTCACGCCAGCCGGGGCCGGCTATCGCGTCCGCCCAGGCCAACCAGCGGGAGAATTGGGGGCTTACTACAAAGGCCAGAGAACATTGATCCAAAAATGTGTGGGTGAAAATTCTTCAGGTGAACGGGTGGCGCGCTGATTCACGTTCTGTTACAACGGTCCCCGCAACGCTCACCGGGCCGCGTTACGGTCCACCGGGCTTCACTGATTCGATGGGAGATTCGAGATATGGGAATTAGGCACATGCTCATGGAAGTGTTCTGCGAATCGTTCCGGCGGGTCACTGGCCTTGGGCTGTACGTTGGTCGGTCGTGGGCCATGCCTCACACTTGCCGATTCGGAATCATCAGGGATCGGGGGTGCGTTGCGATGTACGCTGGGCCGGTGGGAATGATGGTGGACAAGGCGCGATGGTGGTGATGATGATGAACACAGCCACCGACAAGCCCACGGCATGAACGCCGGGGCATCCAGAGAACACCTAAAGGGAACCTTCGGTAAGCCGTGGGTTCCCTTTGGTTTTATCTATAGGGAATACACATACAGGAACACATATAAACAGAGTAGTGGACAACCATAGGGAACCTGTGGTTCTCTTTAGAATACCTATAGTTACCCCCCTTACCCCCCATCACGCTACCATCCCCCTCATGCTGGTAGTGTGTTTCTGCTCGGATTGTGTGTGCGTTGTTTGTCGAAATAGCAACCTAATTGCCGGTCGGACATTTTGGCACAATTCGTGGCCAGTGAAGCGCATGGTGTTTGTCGAAAGGACAACCGAATTGTGAACGGACATTTTGGCACAGTTTTTAGGTGGTGAAGCGCATGGTGTTTGTCGTCTGGGGCAACCTATCTGAACGGACAGTAAATCCGGTGTCTGTGCCGTCCCCTTCACGCCCCCGCAAGGCTCGGCCTTTCACGCTTCACGATGGCGTACACCGTGCCGGGCTTCCACGGCCCACCGTTGCGGGTGGTGACACCTTCGGCGTTCAACGCTTCGGCGATCTCCGCATAGCTCATCCGCTTACGGCCCTTCGGCTTCCGTCGCATGGCTGCAATGCGTTCAATCACTTCCGGCTCACCCTCATAGAAGCCGAAGGGCTTACGTCCCTCACAACGGCCCGTGGTTCGCCGCTGACGTTCGCGGGCTGCCCGAAGCTTCGACACAATCACGCTCTTCTCAAACTGCGACACGGCCCCCAGCACCTGCCGGATGAGTACCCGTGTCGGGTCATCATCGCCGGCGGTCAGGTCGTTACCGCCTTCGGCTTCGATCACGCTGACGCCAAGGTCTTTGAACTCGCGGAGAATGATTTCACCCACCACCAGGTCACGGGCCAGCCGGTCGGAGCGTTCAACCAGCACCACGCGTACGCCGTTGGCTTTGATCCTCACCAGCATGTCAGTCAGGCCGGGCCGGTCGAAGCTTTCCGCTGTGCCGGTGACCCCCTCGTCACGGTATTCGCCGGCGATGGTCAGGCCGTGGGCCTTCGCGTACTTGTCGATGGCGTGACGCTGCCGGTGGAAGCCGTCGCCGTCTACCTGCCCCCTGCCGCTGACCCGAAGGTACGCCAAAGCTGTTGCTTTGCTGCCCATGTCCTGTCCTTCCCGTGAAAGTGATTCGTGTGATTCGATCCATAAAATACAGGATAAGGCGAGTCTGTCAACAATGAATCTAAAGAAATATTGATAAATGAGTGGGCACCCCGGAGCATCGCCAGTCATCAGCAGGGCTGCACGCCCCCGGTCGGCTGTACGTCCATGCCATCACGCCCGCCGACAGCGTTGACCACGCCGGCGACAGGCTAGCCGTCACGCTGTCGCATCGGACCACCGCCCCGGCTGCCCCGACCCCCGGTTGAATCACCGTGACGACGGCTTGTGGTGGGCACGGGGGAAAGTCGAGCCGAGCCGATGTTGATACAGGGCTGAAGAAATTTGTAACAGACTTTCGCCGCCTCGGGCTTCGGCTGGGAATCTCTGCGTATACGAGAAACACTCACCACGAGGGGGAACACAAGGATGGTTCTTATTTCTGCTGGCTGGAAACAACCTATCAGGCATGAGAACTTACTTGCTTGCGGAAGAGACGCCCATCCACTACCGTCGCGGATGGAGTAACGAATTTCTTGGGTTTCAACGGAAGAGAGAAAGAACTATGACTCGTGTATTTATTTTCGGGACCGTGCTTGCACTCTGCGCGAACATGGCGGCTGCTTCTACTGTCTATCACGTCCGATCTGAGTGGGAGGCAGATGCCCATCACATCGACAGCATGTTGTTCCGGCCGGTGAGTGAAATCCCCTTGGAGGGGCTTATTTCAGATGGCCTTGGGTCGACGATTGAATACTCACCGTACTTCCCATTCAGGGGGCGTGGCAGGATTTACGGAGATGGGTTCCTTGCCATGCTTGAGTCAGGCGACTCACGGGTCACGATCAGGTTCGACCAGCCAGTTCGAGGGTTCGCTGCTGACATCGTGATGGGGTACAACCAAGTAGTCCCCCTGCGATTCACCGTGCCTACCTCCGACGACTGGTACGCGATACCGCGTGGCGCTACCTTCTTTGGCTTCTTAGCTGAGGGGGATCAGTTGTTCGATGAGGTCATCATTTCAAACCCCTTGGGCCAAGCGAATATCGAGATGCGTAACGTTCAGGTGGATGGGGTGCTTCTGCCCACGCCTGCGGCTTACATGGGCGGCGGCATTCTGTTGGCCTTCCTCGGCCTGTTCCACTGGATGCGTAAACGCTCAGCCTGCGAAACGGTTTAAGCTTCCAGCCAAGCGTCGGACGTGCCGGTGGTGAAGGCACGCATCTGTCGCAACTAAATGACGCCTAAAAATCTGCCCGCTGTGGGGGCCATTGTGGGTACACCGCTTCACTTTGGCGTCCTCTGTCGTCGCCTGAATACGCGTTTAAAAGCCAAAAACACAGGTTTTCATCTACCTCGCACTATCTTATTCGCCTTACCAATGCGGCGTTGTGGTGGTGGTGCTGGCAGATGGGCGACTGGCAGTTTCTCTAAGTTTAAAAAGCGATGGCGTCGCAATCCGCGCGGGAGGATTCGAACCTCCGACCTGTCCTTTAGGAAAGGACTGCTCTATCCTGCTGAGCTACGCGCGGCAAGGCGGCGGGCATTTTACCGCTTCCCGCTGGGCCTGCATCAGAACCCGCCTTCGCGCATGTCGGTGATCGACTGCGGGAACGGGTAGCGGGCGTAAAGCGCGGTCGGCGCTTCCCACATCCACGGCGCAGGGTAGACGTCGCCGGCGAAGCCGGACTCATGCATCGTGCGCAACACGGTCTCGAACGTCGGCTCGCGGCCGGCTTCGTCGAGCATGAGGTTGGCGCGAGCGCCGAGGAACGAAACGCTGGCGCAGGGCAGCCGCTGAGTCTTACGGCGGAGCATTTCGGCGATGATCTGAAAACCCATGCCAAGGTCGTCAAGCGTGAGGTGCTCCTGCCCGGCTGGTCGCAGCAGAGCAAGCACTTCGACCACGTCCATGTCGTACTTGATGACGGTGACCTGATCGTGGCCGATGAATCGGCGGGCGTGGTCGGTGATCGTGCGGTTGGTCCATTGGCTGGTGGGCAGCATCTCGGCCACCTGGCTGATGATGCCGTGGCTGTTGTCGTCCGCGTTCACGGCACAGATCAGCGAGCGATAGCGATTGCTCAGCAGGTCATCTAGCAGCAACTGGCCCCACATGAGGCGCAGCTTTGGTGCTGCGGCGGGCTGCTTGGCGGGCTTGGCGTCGGGAATGATGACGATGCGCTCGGTGTGCGTGGCTTGCGCCATCAGGGCGTCGCCGTCGCCTTCGTAGATACGGTGTTGGGAGACTGGGGTGCGCATGGTGAGGCTCCTTGGTCGGCCGGTCGCCAGGGGGCGGCCTGAGGTTCGGATCACGCGAGAGACGCGTTTATTATCACCGGCTGCACGCATCATGCCAAGTGAGGTCAACGGATCACTCGTAATTGGCCTTGATGCCCACGGGCATGCGGACGTTGTGCAGGCCCGCGGCGTAGAGGTGCGACAGATCTCCCATGCCGATGCACCGAGGCACGGCGACGTCATTGTTTCGCTCATCAAAGAGTATGGTCGTCACCGACGTTGGCGGCAGGAAGAAGCCGACGAAGACCGACGGCAGCGGCAAGGCGAGAAGATGAGCAAGCCATATCAGGCCGAGCCCACCGTGGCAGAACACCGCGAGGGAGTCGCGGTTGGAGCGTTCGATGCGGTAGACGCCTTTGTCGTGCACATAGCCGTGGGTGGCGAGCAGTTCGTCGGATTGCTGGCAGATCTCGTCATACTCTTCGCGGAAAAGGGGGTTGTCGAAAGGGGCGATGGTATGCCAGTCGTGTTGTTGCGGGAGCGGTTCGCAGGCGCGGACGCGATGGCCGTGGATATCCCAGAGGCAGACGTCGGCGCCGGCGTCGTGGGGTTGTTCGACGCGCCAGTGGCCTCGCTCGGCGGTCCATTCGAGAACCTTGGGTTCCTGGTTTTTCAGGTCGGCGGTGTACTTTGCGGTCGCGCGTGCCCGGCCGAGAGGAGAGGTGTAGAGGTGATCGATTTTGACGTCGCGCAAGCGGTCGGCGAGGGCGCGGGCCTCGGCGTGGCCGTGCGTGGTGATGGTGTCGTTGGCGTAGTCAGGGTCGGCGTGGCGGATGATGTAAAGTCGCATGGCTTGACCTGTCGTTTAACGGGTGATGAAAGCCGCATCGTACCCGAAGATGCAGGTGAGGCCGAGCCGTGTTCCGCGCGATTCGAAGTCGACGCGGTACGGCTAAGAGTGCTGCTCGCCGGGCGATGAGGCGGCGTCGGCCTGAGCCTCGGCGTTCTGTTCGTGTTCGAGTTTCATACGGCTTTGCTTGCGGACGATGGCTGGCGCGGCACGGGTGATCAGCCACATGAGCGTCGTGGCGACGACGATGTCATCGACAATGCCAAGCACGGGTACGACGATGGGGATCGCATCCCAGGGCCAGATGACGTACGCCAGTGCGAGCGCAGTGAGGATAACCTTCGCCCACCACGGCGTACGCGGATCGCGATAGATCAGCCAGAACAGCTTCAGCCGAGCGAACAAGCCGAGTTTGGGACGGAACTTTGCCATAGGTGAATCATAGCGCAGTTAGACAGATTTGGAATTTCGGATTTCGGATTTCGAATTTGTAAAAACCAGTACCGTCAAGAAATCCCAAATTTCGAAATCCGAAATTCGAAATCCGAAATCCGAAATTCCAAATTCCCCCACCCCTCACGCCTGTCCGCGTAGCCGGTAGCGCAGGCCGAGGTTGAGGATTTTCTGGAGCAGGTCTTCGTATCCGACGCCCACGGCCTCGGCGGACTCGGCGAAGTCTTCGCCGTAGGCGAGTTGCGGGTTGGGGTTGGCTTCGATGAGAAAGACCTGGCCCTCAGGATTGAGGCGGAGGTCCATCCGCGCGTAGCCCGACAGCGACAGGGCGCGATAGACGCGTTTGCAGAAGTGGTGGATGTTTTTCTTTTCAGCAGGCGAAAGGTCGGTTGGCTCCTGCGTTTCAATGCCGACTTTTTCCTGGTACTTGTAGTCCCACTTGATCCGACCGGTGGCGATGCGCGGCGCGGCCTCACGCAGCTTGGTGAAAGTCAGTTCCCAGATCGGGAGCGTGAACAGCCGTTCGTTGCCCAGCACGCCGACGTACATCTCGCGGCCGTCGATGTACTGCTCGGCAATTGCGTCGGTCTGGCAAGTGCGATGTACAAACGCAACGCGCTCAGCAAGTTTGTCGTCGTCGTAAACGATCGACGCTTGCGAGATGCCCACCGAGCCTTCTTCCGTCAGCGATTTGACCAGCAACGGAAACGCGAGGCGCTTCGGCCGACGAACCTTGCGGTCGAGCGGGAACACGGCGAACCGCGGCACGCCGATGCGATGATGGCGAAGGATCATCTTCGTCAGCGCCTTGTCATGGGCAAGCATCAGCCCTCGCGGGTTGCACCCGGTGTAAGGCAGGCGGAGCAGTTCGAGATAGCTGACCACGTGCGCGTCATACACCCCCACGCCATCGAACTCTTCCAGCAGGTTGAACGCAATGTTCGGCTGCCACTGCTCGTTCGCCTCGCGAATCACCGACAGATCGCTGGACACCCCCAGCGGCCGAACCTCGTGGCCCATCTCGCGCAGCGTGGCGCACACATCAAATTCCGTTTTGAACGGTGCGATCTCTTTTTCGCTCAAGCCCTCGACGGACTCAGGCGGCACGAGGTCTTCGTGCATCAGCACAAGAATGCGTAGTTTTTGACGTCGTTTCGCCATTGGCGTTCCATCTAAAGGCGCGCTCTGCTGCGCGTCGCGGCTAACTTTACAGCGCGACCCGATGCTGGCCGCTGTGGAGGAAGTTCATCGTCTGCACACTGAGCATGATCATGGCTTCTGTTTTCGTTTGCTTCTCGGGTTTGGCCAGGCGCAGCTTCAGTTCTTTGCATCGGTCGATCATGTCGCGCAGCACCTGGTCAATCGTGTACGCCGGCGTACCGGTCCAGTTCGCGACCGTGTCGCGCAACTCCGGGCGAATGCGACGCAGAAAGCTCGCAGCAGTGGGGCGAAGCTTGTATTGCGGCTCCTCGGAAAACAGCTTGCGCAGATCCGAATCGTAAAAATCGGGGAACTCGTCCGCGTAGTGCATGTGCTTGCGGCGGTAGTGCTGACGCAGCGTGCGTGTGATCTGCGACAAGGGCTCGATCTGCAAGCGACTGCGCACCGGCGCGGGCTCGCCGGCGATCTCCTGCATCAACTCGTCAACGTATTCAAGTTTGCGGTACGCAGGCCAGTTGCGATACGCCTGTCGCCACCGCGAGCCCGGTGCCAGCCAGACGGCGAACGTCTCGGCGAAGTCCTCGGCCGGGTGCGCCTGGGCGTACCACGCATCGAGGTGCAGCACGTAATCCCGGCTGCGCGGCTTGGGGCGGTAGTGTTGCGGGTAAGGCTGCGTGAACGAGCCGAACAACTCACGCCAACGCTTGCGACGGTGCAGGCGGTACGCGGTGTCGATGGCATGGCCCGCTTCGTGGCGAAGGATGCGCAGGCATTGATTTTCCGGCCCGCCTTCGACGGCGAGCATCTGCCGTTTTTCCAGCTTTTCCAGCCGAGGGTGGGCGAGGTAGAACGGTGCTGCGATGCCCGGTACGCCGTCGGGACTGAACCACTCGGTGCTGAGCCAGACGTGCGGGCGGAAAGTGAGTCCCTTGCGGTCGAGGTCTTCGTAGAGACGTTGCACACGTCGTTGGAGGGCGGTCTTTTCGTAGCGGAGTTTCAGATCACAGAAGCGCAGATCCAGCAGGTGATCGTCGGACAGCCGTGTCCAGGCGTTTCGGCGTCGGGCGATGGGCTGGCGTGTGGGCATAGGCGTGCTCTGTGGCCGATCCCTGTGAAAAAACGACAGGTCAGGTTTCGTTTTCTCGCTGTCGACGGGCGACGATGAACGACCGTACGCCGAGTCCCACATATGCCAGGCATAGCAGGCCGAGCACCCCGCGTGACACGGCGGCGGGCGGGTTGTCGACGTCGCCGCCGACGATGAGCGAAAGCAGGCTGAAGATGCCGGGGATCATGCCGATGAACACCAGCAGCGCCAGACCCACCGCTGCGTGCATGACGTGTTTGCGCGACTCGGGCTTCCACATGGCAAGTGCGGCGAGCAGGGCGAACACGCCGCCGATGATGGCGGGGATCAACGCCGTCGCGTGTTCACGGCCCGTGGCGATGTAGCCGGCGACGCCGAGGACGATAAGCAGAACACCGAGGCCGAGGGTGATGCGGGGCATGAATAGCGGTCCTTCGTAAAAAGCGGTTCGTCATCATTCTAACGGCTGACGGCCGGGACGGGGCGGTTTGGCGCCCGCGCGTTTGGCAGCCAGTACCTGTAAGCCGTTTCGACAGAAAAAAATCGACGCCGCAGGCTTATGCATACGGCGTCGATTGGTTATGTCCGATTAATGCATTGCGATCGAGTGACGGCCCGGATCATTTCACTTCGAGCAACTCGACTTCGAAGATCAGCGCTGCGTTGGGGGGGATCATGCTGCCAGCGCCGCGTTCGCCATAGCCCAGTTCCGAGGGGATGAAAAGCTCCCACTTCGCGCCGGGCTTCATCATCATCAGCGCTTCGGTCCAGCCGGGGATGACCTGGTCGGTGGGGAACTCGGCCGGCTCGCCACGGTCGTGTGAACTGTCGAACTGTTCGCCGGTGACCAGCGTGCCGCGGTAGTGGACGACCACAGTGTCGCCGCGCTCGGGCGAGTCGCCTTCGCCTTCCTCAATGATTCGATATTGCAAACCCGAGTCGGTGACCTGCACGCCCTCGGCTTCGCGGTTTTGTTCGAGGAAAGCACGGCTGGCTTCGGCGGCCTCCGCGCCGCGCTCCTGCTGTCGGGCCTGCATCTGAAGCTGCAAGGTGAACAACGCCTGCATCAGCGCCTGCTCGTCCATTCGCGGGTCGTCATTGCCCAGCGCGGCGGCGATGCCGTCGGCGAACTCGTTGGTGTCCACGTCATATTCAATGCCCTGCTGCCGAAGGTCCAGGCCCACGCGATAGCCCAGGGCGTAGCTGATGTCGCCGCGGTCGATGTCTTCGCCGGCCTCAGGCTCGAATGCCATCTGCTCGGGCGATTCGATGGCGACCTCTTCCTCGGCGTAGCTGAACATCGACAGGCCGGCCGCGCCGACGGCAAAGGCAGCCAGACCGGTCACGATCATTCGTTTGTGCGTCACGATAAAGGCTCCGAAAGTGAAGGTTGAAAGCAGTATGATAACCTATCATCGCCACGCAGGGCGTGACAGGCGACGATCATGCATTATTTTGCATACGGCTCAAACCTCGATCCGGTTCAGATGCGCCGGCGGTGCCCCGGTTCCAGCCCCCTTGGGCGGGCCACGCTTCGTCAGCATCGCCTGGTGTTCCCACGCACCTGCGAAAGCTGGGCGGGGGGCGTCGCGGGCATCGAGCCGCACGAGACATCAAATGTCGAAGGCGTGATCTACCACCTCACAGCCGCGGACCTGGCAGCGTTAGACGAATACGAGGGGCTTGCCGAGGGCGACTACGTCCGCCGCAAGGTTGTGGTGCATCAGCCGGCCGAGCTTTCGATCGAGGTCTGGACCTATTTTGCCAACCCCGCCCCGGCCGGCCCGCAGCGGCCGTCGCGCCACTACCTCGACGCCATCGTCCGCGGTGCGGAGCACTATCGATTGCCCGAGTCGTACATTGCCCGACTCAAAGCGATCCGCACCGTCGAAGACCTCGCCGACTGACGTGGCGGGTTGTGGCTGTTTGCCATTATGCGAGATCGATTTCGACCATCGCGTGGCCGACGATTTTGGGCACGGTGAAGCGAACTTCTTTGCCGTCGGTGTGGAATTCGACGCGGTCGCCGTCGGGCACGAGCGCGACCGAGCCGACCTTGCCGGGCACTTTCACGCGGATATCGATAGCGTGGAGTGGGATGATGTCTTCGATGATGTCGAACGCCTGGCCGCGGCGTTCGGGCAGGTAGTGCAGCAAATGCAGAATGTATCGATCGTGATCGGGCTGGTGATTGAGTGTGGTCAGCAGCGTGGTCGGGCCGGTGGTGCGGACGAGGCGGTCGGGCATGAGCCGATCGATCGCGGCTTCCAGCAGTTTGCGACACCAGCGCGGCGCGTTGGCCTGATATTGGCGGAACAGGGGGTGGGCAAAGTAAATCACGCGGTCGTGTTGAACGATACCGGGATAGCCGACTTGTCCGGACGACGGCGCGTGAGCATGTGAGCAGAAGTGGCGCCAGGTGCGGTTGAAGTGTGGCGTTTCCACGTCGGCGAGCACGGCCGCGTTGTCAGCGGGGCGAACCTCCAAGGCACGCTGGTACATGACGTGGCCGGTGCGTGGCAAGTCGGCGTTGAGCGCTTCGCCGGGCACGATGAAGTCGGGCGAGTAGGGAGCTTCCTGCATGAGCGAGACGCCGAAGCGGTCGCTGGCGAAGCGGTCGCCCGCGGGCGCGAGGCCGGCGCGATGAGAAAGAATCAGCGCACCGCCCTGGTCGAGGTACTGTTCGAGTTTTTTCGCGAACGTTTCGTCGACGGGAATCTCATCGGGGAGAATGAGCAGCTTGTAGGCGTTGAAGTCGCGATCGGTGTCAATGATGTCGAACTGGATGTGGGCTTCCTGAAGCATGCGGACCGCGCCCATGGCCGCTTCGGGCAGGCGTGAGTGCCCGGTGGCGCTTTGGAATTGCTCTGGCGTGAACAGGCCCACCTCGTTGAGGGGTGTGACGTTTTCACACCAGGGCTCTTTGCGTTCGACGCTGCTGTAGACTTTGCCGATGAGATCGTAGGTGGCTTCGTCGATTTTGCCGTCGGGCGGCAGTTGGTCGCCGATGGAGCATCGTGCGCCCATGGCGATCATCTGAAAGCACTCGAACTGCAACGCTGCTTCGTTTTTGTAGGAATGGAAGTCGCCCCATGAGGTGTGGAACTTGCCAGTCATACCGAGGCAGGGGTGGCCGGTCGCGTCGAGGCCGCGAGCGTAGCGCATTGTGAGGGGGAAATGGAGGTAACCCCAACCGCCGGAGGGCAGCGACTCAAGCTCGTAGTGCGTGTAAGCGGGCAGGCTGGACTTGTGTCGCGGGCCGATGTGCCCGGCGTTGTAGAAGATGGTGCAGTCTTTATCGAACGTGCGGATGTACTCGGTCATCTCAAGCTTCCACGCATCGATGATCCCGTTGGCGAACCGCTGGCGGGCCTCGGCGTCTTCGGGGTTGACGCCGACGTTGTCCATCGCGTCAAGCCAGTGCTTCGCGAGCGAGTAGCGAGGCTGGACGATGTCGAAGAACAGGCCATCCACCGCAGGAAGCGTTTCGAACATCTCCTTGACGTGGTCTTTGAGAAACTGCCGATAGCCGGGATGAAACACGTCGACGAAGCGGTAGAAGCCAGGGTCCAGCGGCGGCGTACCGGGAAGCTTGCCATCTTCGTCCACGACGAGCCAGTCGCGGTGCTCGTGCGCGGTGTATTGGTCCCACTGCACGGTGGTGTAGACGGGCACGCGGATGCCACGCTTGTGGCAGGCTTCGATCTGCTCGGACAGCAAATTGGGACGCTTCAGTCGCGGGTGAATGCGTTCGGGATTGCGTTTGGAAGGGTAATAGATGTAGCCATGATGGCAGCGGGCAAATGCGGTGACGGAGTCGACGTGGGCCCGCTTGAGCGTGTCGGCAAACTCGTCGGGATCGAACGCGGCGCCGATGCCGTCGATGTGTTCGCTGGTGTGAAAGTCGAGGTGAACCTGGCGGAATCGAAGCTTGTCTGCAGAAGCGTTCATGAGGTCGGCTCGTCAGTTCGAGGTACGGGAGACCGGCTACGAGTCGCCTATGATAGCGATCGCCTGCGGTGACGTGGCAGTGTGGTCAGCTTGTGGTGGGGGCACGCGCGCTCCGCTGCGCTTTGCGGCTAACGGCCGACGCGTTGCTCGATCTGGGCCAGCGCCCGCTGGGCTTCGCGCGTTTCGCCCGCCTGCTGCAACTGCTCGACATACATCATGCCAAGCCGATACCAGTTGCTTTGCTGCTGAAACTCCAGGTACATGTCCGCCGGCCGATTCACCTGCGACCAGGTATGAGCGTACAACTCCAACACACGCTCGCCACGGCCGGCCTGTTCGAGCATGCGCTGCGTCCGCCGTACCGCTTCGAGGACAAACGGCCCCGCGTTCGCATACCGCTCGATCACATTCTCATAACGCTGACCGGCCTTGATAAACTCGCCTGCCTGCTCCCACATTTCGCCCTGGCGCATGCGGATTTCCGCTGCGAGGTCATGCCGCCTTCGGAACATCTGAAACATCTGCTCCCACAACGCGTCCTGCTCGTGAAGGTCCGTCACTGTCTCCACCATCGGCCGAAGCAGCACGACCGCGAAGTCCGGGTAACGCTGGCCGCACAGCCGCATGACCACGTCGGCCCATCGCCGCTTCTGATCAAGCGTCATCTGGCCTGACTCGGCCATGTGTGCGAGCATCAGCCAGCCGTACAGGTGGCCGTGCGACTCGCGCAGCCCCGCCTCCAGCAGTTCCAGTTGTGACGCCAGATCGCGGCCGCGCGGCGAAGGTGGCGCTGCGGCGTCATCATCATCGCCCGCCTCAAACGTGATCAACGGCTCGGGGTCCCAGTGGTCAAGGTCTGCCTGCGAGATCGCGTGCAGCCGAATGGTCGCATCCGTCATCGCCGCGGCGGAGTAGCGCTGCGTTTCGTTTGTGCCGATCAGTTCCGCCAGTAGCGACACGTAGCTGTCGTCGACCCATTGGCGTGTTTGCGGATCGCGCGTCAGGCCGCGCACGCCTTGATAGGCGGCGTATCGGCCGTGGTCGAAATTCCAAACGCCAGATTGGCCCTGCTGTTCGAGGAAGCCGACCCATGCATGGCTGACCTGCGAGCTTGCGCCGCTGGCGTACACCGCCGGTACGCCGATGGCCTTGCCGACCGTGACCGCGAAATGTGCCTGGTCGGCACACACGCCGCCGAACGCGCGGATGTTTGGCAGGTTGAACCCCTCCGTCGTCACCCGTTTGGGCGTGCCTCGGCGGAAGTGGTTCTGGTCGTAGCGAATCGTGTGAAACAGCCTGCCGACGTTGCGGTGCCCGCGATACTCGTCCAACGCCCATTGCATCTCATCGATCGTCGCGCCAATGTCGACCAGGTAGACCAGCAGTTCCACCGGCATGTCGCGGATGCCGAACTTCATCCGCTCGTGGTTGCCCGCGTAGAAATCGAACAGCTCGATCGGCTCGGGCGAGCTGGTCGTGTTCTCGTTCACCTGCGTGACCATCGGCCGATCGTGCACGACGACGATCGCAGCCGCGAGATAGGCGAACGTTTCGAGCTTGTCACCTCGCGCCTCACGCAGCTCATCAAGCAGGCGATATACCGCCGCGACGTCGTTCTCCGGCTTCACCGCGAACGCCACCGCCCGTCCTAGCCGGGGCTTTGACCGCAGGTAAGCGAGCATCTCCAGCCGATCCACGTCCGTCACCTGTTCGAGCTGCCGCACCAGCCGACGGACGTAGGCGATCTCACGAAACGCTTCGAAGTCGTTCGCGTCGGCGTAAGCGATCAGCCGATCAAGCACGGCGTCGCTCGCCCGGCGGGCGGATTCAAAGTCGCCCGTCTGCTTCAGCTCGTCGAGAATCGCGTCGGTTTTTTGCGAAACGGCTTCGAGATGCGGATGCGCGACCGTCGCCTGCCGCGCACGCGGCTGGGCAGACACGTCAGCTGCAACGATGGCGAGCAACACCACCACCAACCACCATCGCGTTGCCATACCCATGCGCTGTCTCCCACTGCCAAACGCAGCTCGCCTCCGGGCGTCGGCTCCCGGTAACCGGCTCCGTGGGATTGTTGAACGGCGTCGGCACGGATTCAAGTATTTGCGGCACAAACTTGCAGTCGCGAGCAGCTTTGTACGTCGTCGGCCGGCGGATTACCGACCGGGACACGAGCACGGCGACTTCGCCGCGAGCTTGTCGGCATATTTTTCCAACTCGGCGTCGAACACCTCGCGGTAGTGTGCGATGCGGTGTTCGGGGTCGTCGAGCTTGCCGCCGAAGCTGCGGTTCGGGTCGTTGTAGATCAGTCGGATGGGCACTTCCTTGACGCGAAGCTGGTGGGCAGCCGCCTGGACCCAGAACTGAAGCGGGATGGCGTAGCCGTCTTCGTTCAGATTCAGGTGCTTGAGCTTGGAGACACGGTAGGCCTTGTAGCCACAGAAGCTGTCGGTGATGTGCAGGTCGAGGTGTTCGTTGACCCATTTCGAGACTTCGAGGTTGATGGCCCGGCGGTCGGGCGGCGGCGGGTCGCCGGAGTATGCCGGGTCAAGGTAGCGCGAGCCGGAGAGCACGTCAGCGTCGTCGGCTTCGATGGCTTTGTCGAAATCGGGCAAGCTGCGGGGCTCGTGCTGCTCGTCGCAGTCCATGGTGATCAGCCAGTCGTAGCAGTAGCACTGGGCATAGCGAAACGCGTCGCGGATGCTTCGGCCGTAGCCGCGATTCTCGGCGTGACGGATGACATCGACCTTCTGCTGAGCGAGCAGCATGGGCGTCTGGTCCGTCGAGCCGTCGTCGACGACGAGAATATGCTCAGCGTACTTGCGGACCTCCCTGAGCACCTGTGTGACGTATTTTTCTTCGTTGTAGACGGGAATCGCGACGAGGGTACGCATGAACTGCTCCATAGGTCGTTTTATTGATTTTACCCGCGAATGGAATCATCCGCTGGCGTGGCATCACAGACCTATAGAGAACGCGCCAACTCAATGAGTTGTTCCACACTCAGGGTTTCCGGTCGATCCGTGCCCGCAATGCCTGGCGGCAGGGCTGTCGACCGTCCGAGCACCGAGCCGAGCTGCTTGCGCCGCTGGCCGAACACCCGGTGCAGCAGGTCGGCCAGACGAGGCGGATCATCCGTCATCGGCGTTGCCCGGCGACGCAGGCGAATGACCGACGAATCCACCTTCGGCGGCGGCCAGAAGCAGCCCGGCGGCAGTACGCTCACCCGCTGCACTTCGCACATCGCCTGCACCATTACCGTCAACGGCCCGTATTGCTTGCCGCCCGGCTTGGCGAGCAGGCGGTCGGCCACCTCCCGCTGCACCATCACCACCGCCAGCGTCATGGCCGGGTGGTCCGCCGCGAGGTTGATCAGCAGCGGCGAGGCGATGTTGTAAGGCAGGTTGGCGATGAGCTTGAAGCTAGAGGCTTGAGGCTTAGGGTTTGGGGCTTGAGGCTTGGGGCTTGAGGCTTGCAGGGCGTCGATGACGTCGGGGTTGAGCTGGCGCTTGCTGGCGAGGATGTCGCCGACGACCAGGTGGGCGCGGTCGCCGAACGGGGCGAGTCGTTCGCGCAGGATGGGCTCGAGGTCTGTGTCGAGTTCGACCGCGACGAGATGAGCGCCCGCTTCGAGCAGGGCTTCGCTGAGCGTGCCCGTGCCGGGACCGACTTCGAGCACCCGGTCGCCCGGCGAAAGCTCGGCCGCGGCGAGAATCTTGCGCATCTGGTTATGGTCATGCAGAAAGTTCTGGCCCAGCCGATGCTTTGGTCGCAGGCCATGAGCGGCGAGCAGTTGCTTGATCTGGGTGAGCGTCTGCATGGAAATCGCTGATCGTTGATCGCTAATTGCTGATTTGGGGACGCTGGTTGCTCGATGCTTATGAGCAATCAGCGATCAGAAATCAGCAATCGCTTTGAGCCACGTTCGCGCCATGAGCTGGTGCCCGGCGAGCGAGGGGTGTACGCCGTCGGCCGCCCAGTACGCTGGCTCGGCTTCGCTCAATGCCGCGTCATAGGCCGACTGAAACGCGACAAATCGGCCGTCGTAATCGCGGGCCAGTTGCTGCACCACCGCCCGCCGCTGATCGATCTCGGGAAACCAGGCGTCCGTCACCGCGCCACAGCGCAGTGTGAACGGCTCACAGAGCACCAGCCGAAGCTTCGGCTGCGCTTTGCGGGCCTGCTCCAGCAAATCGCGATAGACGGTCTCATATTTGTCCAACGGCACGCTCTTGCTCGGCTCACCCTTGCCCGTGCCGTGCCAGGTGTCGTTCACCCCGATGAGGATGCTCAGCACCGTCGGCTTGAGGTCGAGGCAGTCCGCCTGCCAGCGGTCGGCCAGATCGGTGACACGGTTGCCGCTGACGCCGCGGTTGAAGATACGCAGCTCATGCTCGGCATAGTCGACCAACAGCGCCGACGCGGTGAGGAGAGCGTAGCCTCGGCCCATCGCGGCGGCGTGATTGGGTTCGGCGATCCCGCGGTCACGGCCGGCGTCGGTGATTGAGTCGCCCTGGAACAGTACGACGTCATTGGGTTGCAGCATGGCGGGCTCGCAGGGGGTTGGTTTAAATGGACGTAGCGGGACGTGGCCGGTCAGGTGCTTTCCGTCGCGTCCCACGTTTTGGGCGCGTCTCGACTGCCGCCTAGCCGTTTGTCGAGCGGGAACAGCAGCGTGGCGAGGTTGGCCGACAGTCGATCGCCGAGGTGTCGGTACATTTCGTAATAGGTGTCGATTTCGGTGCGGATGGCTTCGACGTCGCCCTCGGCTTCGCCGATCCAGGCCTGGTGACCGTCGAGCGCGGCGTGGAGTTGCTGCTTATCCCACTCGAAGTGGTACTGAAAGCCGAACGCCCTCAGGCCGACCTTGAACGCCTGGTTTTTGCAGACTTTCGAAGCAGCCAGCGGTGTCGCGTCGGGGGGGAGTTCGGTGACTTCCTGGCCGTGGAGGTGGAACTGCATGTGCGTCCACGGCAGGCCGGCCATCATGGGATCGATCGTGCCGGGGAAGGCGAGCTTGACGTTATGCCAACCCAGCTCGGCGGCGGGCATGGCTTCGACTTTGCCGCCCATGGCCGCCGCGATCAACTGGGCACCCAGGCAGATACCCACGACCGGCAGGTCGGCGTCGATGGCCTGTTTGAGGTAGGCCAGTTCGTCGTTGATCCACTTGTGCTCGTCGGCTTCGTCGACGTTCATGGGCCCGCCGAGCGAGATAATGCCGTCGACATCGTCGAGATCGGGCGGGAGGGAGTCGCCTTCGTTCAGCCGGAACACGCGCAGGCGGTGGCCGTTGTCCCGGAGGATGTCGCCCAGGCGTGCGGGGGTTTCGTGCGAGTTGTGTTGGAAAACGAGAATGGCCATGGGTTTGCCCTTTGCTACATCGAGTGGTCGGCGAATGCAGAGTCTTGTGCAGGCGGTCGCGGCTGTCAAGCTTGGGCGGCTGGGAGTCTGGAGTTTCGGGTTGGTTGTTGAGTGAGGGGCGGTGGATGGCCGATAACGAAGGTATGGCCAACGCATCGGTAGTGATTCTGCACAGCGGGGGGTTGCGCAGCCTTGTGGCGACGGCGCTGATGCTGCGCGAGCACGAGCCGGCCCAGATGAATCTGCTGCATCTGGTCGACGGACGGGAGAATGCGGCGACCCGCATCGAGCATCTGCACCGCCAAGCCGAGTACTACCAACTCCGACGTGTACGCGAGGTCGACGTGCCCCACGTGTTCGGCCACGGTCAGGGTAAACAGCCCGACGGCCAGCCCACCGGCCCGCTGGCGACGGCCCAGCAACTGCTCGTGGGGCTGGCGCACGCCCGATTGCACCAGATCGGCCGGGTGCTCTGGCCCATGGCGTGCGAGGGGGAGGCGGCGGCGATGGCGCGGGCAACGGAAGTGATGCAACTGGTCAACCAGTTGGCCGACCTCGATCCGCCACCGATGCCCCGGCTGGAGTCGCCGCTGCTGGAACTCAACAGCCAGCAGGTGATCGAGCTCGGCGCACAATTGCAAGTGCCCTGGAAGCTCGCCTGGTCATGTCTGCACCCGGGTGAGAGCCCTTGTCGGATGTGCCCGGCCTGCCGGCGGCGCAAGGCCGCGTTCACCAAGGCCGGCCTGGCCGACCCGCTCGACGGGGCCGTGACGCAGCCGACGGAGTGACGTGTATGGCATGAATGCCAATGGCAACCTTACGCATCGGCGTGGGGCGGGGCAAGGTTTGGCGGGGGCCTTCACGTTGGCAGGGCGATTCAGATCGCAAAGATTCGGCCGACGTATCCTGATATCTTCCCGTATGAAACGATGTTCACGAGCCGGCTGGAGATCTGTCGAGTCGGGGACCGGCGGGCTCGTTGATGGACCTCGTTGATGGATATGTCATACCGAGGAAGGTGAGGACATGATGGCCGACGATTCACGGAACTCGCAGGATGGTTCGGCCATCTCTTGGTCGGCATTGCATCAAGATGCCTTCATGGACAGCCACGTCCTTGTCACCGGCGGAGCGGGGTTTATCGGGTCGCATTTGACGGAGGCTTTGCTTGAACTTGGGGCAAGCGTCACCGTGCTCGACGACCTGTCGGGTAGTGACATGAACAACCTCGCACTCAGCCGGCAACAGGCGGGGCAGCGGCTGCGATTTGTTGAAGGGTCGGTCTGTGATACGTCGACCGTGGCTCGGTGTGTTGAGGGAGCACGGTACGTGTTTCATCTGGCAGCGCGTGGTTCCGTACCGCAGAGCGTCAAGCAGCCGGTGCAATATCATGAGGTCAACAGCACCGGCACGTTGAACGTGCTCGAAGCGGCGCGCTCGGCCGGGGTGAAGCGAGTGATATTTGCCGCCAGCAGCTCCGCGTACGGGGACGCGCCTGCCCTGCCGAAGGTTGAATCGATGGCCGTTCGGCCCGGCAGTCCCTACGCCGCGACGAAGGTGGCGGGAGAGGCGCTGTTGCGTGCCTATGCCAGCAGCTACGGGTTCGACACCGTCTCGCTTCGCTACTTCAACATCTTTGGTCCTCGTCAGAACGCGAACAGCGCCTACGCCGCGGTGATCGCCGCTTTCGCTAACGCGTTGCTCGCCGGTGAACGGCTACGCATCTTCGGCGACGGCGAACAGTCGCGCGACTTTACTTACGTCGCCAATGCGGTGCACGCAAACCTGCTCGCCGCTCGCGCGACAACACCCTTGCAAGGCGAGGTGTTCAATGTCGCCAGTGGTCGGCGGATAAGCGTCAACCAACTTGCGGACTTGATGGCGCGTCAGATGGGCCGACCTGACTTGACGCCCGAACACCTCCCCGAGCGGGCGGGTGATGTGAAACATTCGTTAGCCGACCTGACACAAGCCACCACTACACTCGGCTACCAACCGCAGGTGACGTTTGAACAGGGCCTGGCCTGGACGGTGGCGTGGTATCAGCACACGGCCAACGTGGCGTGATGTGATAAGCTCGCCGGGCCAGTTCAACGGCGAAAAAGGTGAGACGATGAATGCTACCGCCGCTCTGCAAGAACGTATCCGAACCAAGTCGGCTCGAATCGGCATCATCGGCCTCGGATACGTCGGCCTGCCTTTAATGAAGGCCTACTGGTCTGCAGGGTTTCATGTCGTCGGCTTCGACGTCGATCCAAAAAAAATCGCAGCGATCAAGGCCGGTAACAATTACCTCAAACACCTCGGCGATGATTACGTTGCCGAGCTGATTCGAACCGACCGCTTCGACGCGACGGACGATTTCACCCGCCTTACCGAGCCTGACGCCATTCTCGTCTGCGTACCAACGCCGTTGGGTCGACACCTCGATCCGGACCTGAGCTATATCGAACAGACCACGGACGCGATCGCTCAAACGCTGCGTCCCTGCCAGCTCATCGTGCTCGAATCGACCACTTACCCGGGAACGACGCGCGACGTCATGCTGCCTCGCCTGATCAAGTCAGGGCTGAGTTGTGGTGAAGATTATTTCCTCGCTTATTCGCCGGAACGCGAAGACCCCGGCAGAAAAGATCACAGCACGCAATCCATCCCCAAACTCGTCGGCGGTATTGACCAGGCAAGCGGCGAACTCGCCGCTGCTTTGTACCGTCAAGCCATTCACAAAGTCATCTCCGTCCGTTCGGCCGAGGTCGCTGAGGCGGCGAAGATACTTGAAAACGTCTATCGGGCTGTGAACATTGCATTGGTGAACGAATTGAAAATCATCCTCACAGAGATGGGCGTCGATGTGTGGGAAGTCATTGAGGCTGCCGCGACCAAGCCCTTCGGCTACCAGGCGTTTTATCCCGGACCAGGCCTTGGCGGGCATTGCATTCCCATCGACCCGTACTATCTGACGTGGAAAGCACGCGAGGTGGGGCATACCACTCGTTTCATCGAACTCGCCGGGCAAGTCAATCACCAAATGCCCGACTATGTCATTCAACGCACCATGCTCGCACTCAACGACCACGGCAAGGCGATGAAGCATGCCAGAGTGCTCGTGCTCGGCGTGGCGTACAAGCCTAATGTTGACGACGTACGCGAAAGCCCGAGCTTTGAGTTGATCCGCCAACTTCGCCAACTCGGCGCGGAGGTCAGCTACCACGATCCGCATGTACAGCACACGCACCCGATGCGGCATTACCCCGACCTGCCGTCAATGCAAAGCGTTGACCTGACCGCTGAAATGCTCTCGTCGACAGACTGCGTATTGATCGCCACCAACCACGACGCCTGCGACTGGGGGCTCGTAGCTCGGCACGCTCAACTGATCGTTGATACACGAAACGCGATGATAAAGGTCGCAAATATCCAAGGGACCGTTGTCAAAGCGTAAACCGGGTCACGCGAGGGTTCTTGGTGGATGGACGCGTAACCGCCGGTAGTAAGAAGGTGATGTTCAACCGACTCACGTGGTCGAAGACCCCCGGCCGGCCTTTGGGTTGGTTGCTGCGTGCTGTTCGAGGCGAGCCAGGCGTTGTTCGATCTGCGTCAGCTTATGCAGGATCAACACATGCGTCTTTTTCGCGTCGATGCCTACTGGGCTGTCGGCGGAACTGATAAGTTTCTCGATCTGTTCGTATGTCGATGGGTCGATGTTCGCGTCCATAAGCACCTCTTCAGTGGCCAGGGGAATGATGCGATTTTACAGGTCAATCTCGATACTCGTCGTCGATCAGTCTATCGCCATCATGATGGTAAGATGTCGTCCTCAGCCATAGCATAACGGGCATGATTTTAGCAGGTGTGTTTACGTGTGGAATGCGACGATGAATGATGAACAGTTGATTGGCGAAGCGTTGGCCGAGGCGCAGCGCGGCCTTGCGGATGGCGGGTTGCCCATCGGTAGCGTGCTGGCGGACGCGCAAGGCCAAGTGGTGGCTCGCGGGCACAACCTGCGCGTACAGTCGGGCGACCCGACCGCTCATGCCGAGGTAGTGTGCATTCGCAATGCAGGTCGGCGGCGCGACTGGCGCGAGTTGACGCTCGTGTCGACGCTGAGTCCGTGCGTGATGTGCACGGGTACGGGGCTGTTGTTTCAGATCCCGCGCGTGGTGGTGGGCGAGAACCGCAATTTCATGGGCGCGGAAGACCTGTTCCGCGAACGCGGGGTCGAGTTGACGGTGCTCGATGATGAACGATGCATCGCGATGATGCGCGATTTCATTGCGGCACAGCCTGACTTGTGGCATGAAGATATCGGGCTGTGAAAAAGTGGAAGGGTTCTGGTTTTGGTTTCAGGTTGGGGGAATCCGGAGTTGCGCTGCGCTTCACTCCGGCGTGGGGGTAGCATTTCACCCGATCCCCGGGCAGTTAACGTTCTTCGTCAAAGATATCCCAGATGTCGTCGATCGTACTGTTGTGCGACGCGTCGAGGCCGGTGATGGTGCTCAGTGGTTCGTTGAAGATGTCGCGTTCGATCCAACGGACGGCGGCGTCGCCATAGAGCACGTGGACACCGGTTTCGTGTCGGGAATCGAGGCGTTCGGGCAGGCCGGGTGTGTCGGCGAAGATGGCCTCGGCCATGTAGTCGGACAGGCGTGGCATGGGGGTGACAGTGTCATAAGGGCCCCAGTCGATGATGGGCCTGGACGCATAGCCGCCTTGCACGTTGGAGCCCGGCTGGGGGCCGTCTTCCCCGGGCGGCCAGGGGTTGTCGTCGGTGTTATACATTTGCCCCGGGCTGGATTCGGCGGGGCAGTAGAACGCTTCGGCGTCGTTGATGTAGTCGGCGACATAGAGGCGGCCGAACAGAACGAAGATCGGCGGATCGCTGAACTCGGCGCTGTACATCATGGTGTTCCACTGCTTGCGGCCGCCGCGGTAACCCAGCGGGACGTGGTCGTCGTGGTCGGCGGCGTAGGCGTGGAAGATCTGGTGGACGGAGCGGAGGTTGGCCTGGCAGCGGATGTTCGTCGCGGCGCGGCGGGCGGCGGCGAGCGCGGGCAGCAGAACGCCAATGAGCACAGCGATGATGGCGATCACAACGAGCAGTTCGATGAGCGTAAAGGCCTTGGGGCGAAGGATCAGCATGGTTGATTATAACCCGGGGCAGTGGGGGATTATTTCTCCGGTGGGCGGGTGGGTTCGGCATGGCGTGGTGGTTTTTCTGTGGACCCTTGGGGGGCGGCTGGGTATAAGAAATGTTGTGCTCAACGGTGGGGCCGACGCGGTTCGGGGGCGGGGGAGTCGGGCCGTTGGGCGTTCGAACAACCTTGTCTGGAGGATAGACGCCATGTCCAGGTTACGTCGGTGGTGTGTCATGTCGGCTGCGTTGATGCTGGTGATGGGCTTGACGTTCAGCGGCGGTTGCCAGTCGGGTGAGTCGACGGCGTCGGCAAACGGTGAGGCGGAAGTTTCTGCCAGCTATGACCCGCAAGAGGGGATGACGCGGGACGAGATTCGTGAAATGTATCGCGGCGAGCCGGACCGTCGCTCGGTCGGTAGCGATGGGTCGGAGGTGTGGACGTATCACGTGAACGCGGGCGAGGCGTGGATTCCGTTCAACTTCGGCTATCGGCCGCGCTATCACGTCATCCACTTCGACGCGGAGGGAACGGTCGAACGCTACGTGCGAGACGATTGATTGCCTGCGGCATTGTGAGGCATAGCACAACAGGCAAGCTCATGACGTGAGAGTCATGAGCTTGCCTGTTTTTCATGGTGTGATCCGTTGGGATCAGTAGGTTCCCGAGGTGCCCGGGCCACCGTCGCCGGCGTCGTCAGCATCGATGTCCCTGTCAGCATCCATATCCCTATCGACGTCCATATCGGCGTCGTGCTGTTGCGGGCGCTGCTGCTGAGGCTGGTGCTCGGGCTGATGCGGCTGCTGACGCTGACCTTCGTGCTGACGCTGACCCTCGTGGTGCTGCTGTTGCTGCTGCGTTTCGATGGCGGGCCGCTGCTGGTGCTGCCCCGGGTCGCCTGGGTCGCCGGGGCCGGTTTCACAGCCCATCAATCCACCGGTGAGTGCAAGCGCGCCGCCTGCGGCGAAGGTGTAGAGCGTTCGTTTGACGTTCATCATGTCCTTTTCCTTTCCTGGATCCAACATCCGCATCCGGGGTGGTTCAGTCGCCACGCGCGACTGCCGTCGGGGCGGTTCCTACATGCGTTAGCGCACGAAGGTGCAATCATGTTCGATCAATTTCAAAACTATATTGGGGTACGGGCGGATATGTGGTGCTGGATTTGTGGGATTTATTGCGTCTCGTGCGTGTCGGCGGCGGCGTAGTCGGTGGTGGTGTCGTCTTTGTCTTCGTCTTCACGGCCGGGCAGGGGGGTGCGGGGGTTGGTGGCGAAAGGTTCCTCGTCCCGAAGGCGGCGGGTGATGTCGGCGACGATGCGCGGGTCGCGGTAGGCCCAGGCGTGGGCGAGTTCGAGTCGGCGATTGGGAAGCCACCAGGGCGTGTCGCCGGGCGGTGCGGTGTTGGGCGCGCCGACAATCAGGTCGCCCAAGCGGACGTAAGGGTAAAGTTCGTAGTCGGCGTCTTCGAACGAGGCGTCGAGTTGCTGGAGAAACTCGGACTCGCCACGCATGTCGAACTGGCGATGGTCGGGGGTGGGCAGGGTGGCGAGGTCGGCGCCGCGGTGGGGCGTGCCAATGGTGAACAGGCGGTTGATGCGCAGTCGGCGGACAGGGTTGCCGGTGGGCGGGTCGGCGGCGGCGTAGCGTGCGACGAGGCCACCCATGGAGATGGCGACGACATCGACTTCGCTGGTCCACACGGGGTCGTCGTTGGGGTACGCCATGTCGACGGCGTTGATGACGCGCTCGCGGCAGGCGTCGAAGTTGCCGGTGAGTGCGAAGTGGACAACGATGAGCGATGCGTCGCCGATGGCTTCGTCGAGCATGTCGGCGAGGGTGCCGACGGCAGTGCCGGGGTCGTTCCAGCCGGCGAGGACGACGATGGGGCGCGGGGGAGTGTGGGGTTGGGTGGCCATTTCGTCGAGGGCAGCCCATGCCTGATCGACTTCGAGATCAAACGAGGGGTTGGTTGGTCCGTAGGTCGCACAGCCGAGGGAGAGTGTAAGGCAGGCGATGAGTGCGATGCGAGCGGTGAATCGGCTCGCTAAGCGAGCGTGTGACGGTGGGGTCGGGCGTGGCATGGGCGGATCTCTCCCGGTCCTGTGAAATCGCGGTCGGCAATGCGGCGGCGTGCTGCTGACCGTTGCTTTGATGGTAGCCGGGCGGGGCGCGGTTGTGGCTGCGGATGTGGAGAAAAGCGCGAAGGGGGCGCGGGGATGAGGGACCCACGGATGCTATCCGCGGGCTTTAAGGGCGAGAGGGGATGAGGGTTGTCGGTTAGTGTTCGACGCACCATTCGAAGAGGGCACGCCATTCGCGGCGCTGCATGGCGACGAGTTCGGGCCAGTCGACGTTATCACCTTTGTCGTAAGCACGCTGGACGCGATCGACGAAGCTGAATGGTTCGTATTCGCCGATGGTCGTACCGGCGCCGGCGCTGCCGCCGGCGGTGGTGATGCGACTCATGACAGGGTGCTTGCCGGTGCGTCGGAACCAGTATTTACTGTTGGAGAAGTCGCCTTCGCGGCGGTGCATAATGGCGTGCCAGAACGAGCCGGTGGGTGTGTCGACCTGCTGGCTGGCGGTGTGTGATCGGTCGAGTTCGTCGATGTAGAGCCATAGGCCGGCAACAAGTTCGGGGCGGTCGGCAATCACCTCGTTTGAAACGATGTCTTCCACCAGCGGGACGTGCTGCGAGGCGGGCTGGTCAGCCGTGACGACGAGATGGTCCATCGCCTGTTCCAGCGGCAGGGCTTTGAACAGCGGTTGGAGGAGATTGTGCAATGGC
This sequence comes from Phycisphaerales bacterium AB-hyl4, assembly GCA_041821185.1. Lineage (NCBI taxonomy): Bacteria > Pseudomonadati > Planctomycetota > Phycisphaerae > Phycisphaerales > Phycisphaeraceae > Natronomicrosphaera > Natronomicrosphaera hydrolytica. The sequence continues at coordinate 219,145 of JBGUBD010000007.1, forward strand.
TCGGTCAGGTGCAGCGGCATGGTCAGGTCGTCCTTGTCGTTTTCAGGGGTTGTCTTATGATCCTCAACGTTGACTGGATCAGCGGGTCGCATGCGTCGCGACGCTCATACATAGGCTGCCAAACCCTGGTCGGCGGGCTAGGCGGCCCCTGAGTGACTATAGGTTCGCTCCCCATTAAAAGGCTATCGGCTATATCGGCCAAGTAACGACAATGCATGACCTTTGGGGGCGAAGAAGTCGGCGGTTTCTGGTTAGTGGTTTCTTGTTTCTGGGTGGGCGAGTGCTGGCCAAGTCGGGCTGGGTACGTCACAATAGGAGGGAGCATTTTCTGGTCACCGGCCGCTGCTGAAAGGGTGCCTGTCATGGATCATTCCACCGAGTCGCGTTGTCCACATTGTCACAGCCTGATGGAAGAGGGTTTTATTCCCACGGCTGGCGGGTTGCACTGGTACCGCCGACGGGAGACGTCGGGGACGGATTTCGCGGAGGCGTTGCCGGGCACGTTCAGTTGGGATCGACGCAGTCGGCTGCCGGCGTGGCGATGCAAGAAGTGTCACATCGTCGCCTTCCGCTACGGGCATGGCGTTGCACGCCATCTGGAAGATGGTGCGTCGTCCAATACGGAGGCGAGTGAAGCGGCGGGTGGCGAGGGCGAAGCTTCGTCGTAGAGGAGGCCTTGCGCGTTGCGGAACACCTCCGGCTGGAGGTTGAGGCGGAGTTGTCCGTCGGCGTTGATGGAGAAGGCGCTCCAGGGGATGACGAAGCGTTTGTGTTTCGTGTTGTTGTGAGTGTGGTGGGTGAGCACGGCGTAGGCGATATAGCCGCGGTCGAGATCGACGACCAGTTCTTCGATCTCTCCGAGCGTCAGGCCCTGGAGGTTATAGACGGTTTGGTGCAGTAGCCGACGTGTGGGCGTGACGAGCATTTCGTGCATCAGACATTTCCCCGTAGCAGGACCGATGAAAAAGGCCGACGAGCGGTTACGGCTTTGGCCGACCGCGGTCGCCGAGTCAGCGATGGATTGTTTCGCTGCCCGGCGGGGATGTTTCATATCTGAGCAGCGGCACCGTGATGATGATGCATGCGGTGTGTGTCAAGCAATTGATATACCTGACGAGGTAATTCTTGGGAATGCCTGGCTGAAGCTTGTCAGGGGCGAAGACCGTCGACGGCGGGCGTCGAGCGTTGTATTGAGCGGTGGGTGGGTGTGTAAATGTTGCGGCCGACTTGTAACGGCTACAGCCGCAGAGGCGGTGCGGCGGCTTGCATGTGCGCGGAGACGGCGGTTTGTGGGGGAAACGGCATAGGTGTCGCATCGGTACGGCGATTGCTGTTGTACCTGCACGACCGTCTGCTGATGGTTGGCAGGGCGGAGGCTGTAGGAGACGCACGCGTGATGGGACCACTGGCATTAATCACCGGCGGGGCGGGATTCATCGGCTCGCATCTGGCGGATGCCCTGCTGCGCGAGGGGTATCGCGTTCGCGTGCTGGATCGGTTGCAAGCACAAGTGCACGGCCCGCGGGCGCAGCGGCCGACGTACCTGGCGGACGATGTCGAATTGATGCAGGGCGATGTATGCGATCCGCTGGCGGTGCGCCGAGCGGTGCAGGGAGCGGAGGTGGTGTATCACCTTGCGGCGCGGGTCGGGGTGGGACAGAGCATGTACCAGGTGGCGGACTACACGGTTGTGAATGATGCGGGCACGGCGGTGTTGCTTGAGGCGATGTTGCAACATCCGGTGCGTCGGTTGATCGTCGCGTCGAGCATGAGCATCTATGGAGAAGGTCGATATCGAGATGCGTCGGGGGGCTTTGTGGATGACGCGGCGCGGGCGGTGGATAACATGAAGGACGGTCGATGGGAGCCGACGGACACTGGGGGACAGGCGTTGACGGCTGTGCCGACACCGGAGAGCAAACCTGCACGATTGGCATCCGTCTATGCATTGAATAAGCATTGCCAGGAGCAGTTGTGCCTGGTCGTCGGCCGAGCGTACGGGATCGCGACGGTGGCATTGCGCTTTTTCAATGTATACGGGCCGAGGCAGGCGTTGAGTAATCCTTATACGGGGGTGTTGGCGATCTTCGCGTCGCGGTTATTGAATGGTCGGCCGCCGATTGTTTATGAGGATGGTCAGCAGCGGCGTGATTTTGTGAGTGTGTACGACGTGGCGCGGGCGTGTGTGCTGGCGATGGATGCGCCGTTGCCTAGCGATGCGCCGGCGGTATTCAACATTGGAAGCGGGCAGCCCCGTACGGTGGTGGAGGTTGCGGAGCGATTGGCGGCAGTATTGCAGCGACGGATCGAGCCGCGGGTGAGTGGAGAGTATCGACAGGGTGATATTCGTCATTGTTTCGCAGACATCGAGCGAGCGCGGCGCGTGCTCGGATACGAACCGAGGGTGGCGTTTGAGGATGGCTTGGCGGAACTTGCAACATGGTTATCGCGTCAGCCTGCGGAAGATCAAGTGGATCGTGCGCGGGCGGAGTTGTCGACGCGTGGGTTGACGGCTTGAGGAAGGTGATGTGGCTGGGGTTCATGGAGGCGCTATCAAGCCATGCGAAATATCAGTCAACCCGGTGCTGTCGCAAGTACGCGAATCGGTCATGATCGGCCTGTGCTGATCACGGGCGGCGCGGGGTTTATTGGTGCGAACCTGGCGCACCGCCTGTTAAGTGAAGGCCGAGCGGTGATCGTGTTCGACAACCTTGCCCGGCCGGGGGTTGTGCGAAACGTTGAGTGGCTGCGTCGCGAGCACGGGGCGCACGTGCAGTTTGAGATGGGTGACGTGCGGAACCCGCGTGCAGTGAACGGCGCCGTCGGCCGGGCGGGTGCGGTGTTTCACTTTGCGGCGCAGGTGGCGGTGACGACGAGCCTGGACGACCCACGGCATGATTTTGAAGTGAACGCGCGCGGAACGCTGAACGTGCTTGAGGCGATGCGTGCGTGTGATGAGCCGCCGCCGATGCTTTATACATCTACGAACAAGGTGTATGGCTCGCTGGAGGGGATCGAGTTGCGGGAGGAGGGGTCACGTTACTGGCCGATTGATGCGGCGGTCGCGCGGCATGGGGTAGGCGAGCAGCGGTTGAGCTTTCAAAGTCCGTACGGCTGCTCTAAAGGCTCGGCGGACCAGTATGTGCTCGATTATGCCCGCAGCTTCGGCTTGCCATGCATTGTATTTCGAATGAGTTGCATTTACGGACCGCATCAGTGCGGGACGGAAGATCAGGGGTGGGTGGCTCATTTTGTGCGTAGCGTGATCACGGGCGAGCCGATCACGTTGTTCGGCGACGGTCGGCAGGTGCGCGACTTGCTGTTTGTCGATGATCTGGTGGATGCGATGACAATTGCAGTGGGCGGCGCGGCGACGCTGCGCGGCCGAGCGTTCAACATTGGCGGGGGGGTGGAGCATACGGTGAGTCTGTTGGAGTTGACGCAGTTGTTGCGGCAGTTGCACGGGCGATCGCCGACGGTTCGGCACGGTGAGTGGCGAGGGGGCGATCAGCGTTATTACGTGTCGGACATTCGACGATTCGCGGCGGCGACGGGGTGGCGGCCACGGGTGTCGGTGCGAGAGGGGGTGGAGCGGGTGCATGCATGGACGATGCGCGAGGGGGCGACGGAAGGGTTGGGCGTGGTGGGGCGGACGGTGGCTTGAACGTTGGTGGGGTGTGGGGAACCCATGGATGTCATCCGTGGGTTTTTAGGGGGAATGATTTTCGATGTGAGTTTGGGGGTGGTGGATGTTGATGATGACGCGTGTGGTAAATGATGCAGTGGCGGCGACGGGTGATGGTGAGGCCGCGTCGCGGCGGATGACGGCGGCGACGGTGGTGGCACCGGGGCGGGTGGTGATGCAGCAAGTATCGTTGCCTGAGCCGGGACCGGGGCAGGTACGTGTGCGGTTGGAAGGGTGCGGTGTGTGTGCGTCGAACGTGCCGGTTTGGGAAGGTCGGCCGTGGTTTACGTATCCGCTTGAACCGGGCGGGCTAGGCCATGAGGGTTGGGGGCGGGTGGACGCGGTGGGGGAAGGTGTGCGTGAGGTGCAGTTGGGGGAGCGGGTGGCGTTTATTTCGGAGCATGCTTATGCGGAGTATGACGTGACGTCGGCGTCGTCGGTGGTGGTGTTGCCGAGCGAACTGGATGACGAGCCGCTGCCGGGTGAGCCGCTTGGGTGTGCAATGAACGTGATGCGACGCAGCGGGATCGAGGCGGAGCAGACGGTGGGAATCATTGGCATTGGATTTTTGGGCGCGTTATTGACACAGCTTGCAAGGGGTGCTGGGGCGCGGGTGATTGCGATGGCGCGTCGGCCTGCGGCGCTGGCGACGGCGCGGGCGATGGGGGCGGACGACACGGTGACGATGGACGATCACGAGCGGGTCATTGGTGAGGTGCAGCGGTTGACGGGCGGGCGGTGGTGTGACGTGGTGATCGAGGCGTCGGGGGCGCAGTGGCCGATCGATCTGGCGGGTGAGGTGGTGAAGGTGCGGGGTCGCTTGGTGATTGCGGGGTATCACCAGGACGGGGCGCGGCAGGTGAATATGCAGCTGTGGAACTGGCGGGGGCTGGATGTGGTGAATGCTCACGAGCGTGAGCCAAGCATTTACCGGGCGGGGATTGAGGCGGCGGTACAAGCGATGGTGGAGGGACGGTTGCGGCCTGGCGGATTGTATACGCATCGGTTTCGGCTGGGGCAGTTGGGGGAGGCGTTGGATATGACGCGCGATCGGCCGGAGGGGTTTGGGAAGGCACTGATGGTGATGTGAGTATGCGTGAGGAGGATGGGGGCACGGCTGGAAGCCGTGAGCTTTCGAGGGGGATGAGGTGTTTTGGATGAACATCGCGGTTCAAACGAAAGGTGAATAACGATGAAGGTATTGATGACCGCGGACACGGTTGGCGGGGTGTGGGTTTACGCGATGGAACTGGCGGGCGCGTTGAAGGAGGAAGGGGTATCGGTTTGCCTGGCGACGATGGGCGGGCCGATGACGGCGATGCAGCGTCGGCAGGTGGAGGCGTTGGGTTTGGATGTGCGTGAGAGTGGCTACAAGCTGGAGTGGATGGATGACCCCTGGTCGGATGTGGCGGAGGCGGGCGAGTGGTTACTTGAGTTGGAGCGACAGGTGCAGCCGGACGTCGTGCATTTGAATGGGTATGTGCATGGTTCGCTGGCGTGGCGAGCGCCGAAGTTGTTGGTGGCTCATTCATGCGTTGTGTCGTGGTGGCGGGCGGTGCATGGTGAGGACCCGCCGCGGACGTGGAATGTGTATCGCGAGCGCGTGCGGGCAGGGTTGCTGGCGGCGGACATGGTGCTGGCGCCGACGTGGGCGATGCTGGAAGCGATCGAGGAATGTTATGGCTCGCTTCCGCGGATGGGTAGAGTGGCCAATGGGCGGGACCCGCGCCGGTTCGTGCCGGGGCGGAAGGAAGCGTTCGCGATGGCGGCAGGGCGATGGTGGGACGAGGCGAAGAATATTAGGGCGGTGCAGTCGGTGGCGGATCGGGTGGACTGGCCGATGTATGTCGCCGGCGAGGGTGGATTGCCTGCGACAGGCGGGGCGGCGTGGCCTTCGTTGCGGCCGCTGGGCTTGCTGAGCGAAGAGGCGATGGCGGACTGGTTGAGTCGGGCGTCGGTGTTTGTGCATCCGGCGAAGTACGAGCCTTTCGGATTGGTCGTGCTGGAGGCGGCCATGTCGGGTTGCGCGCTGGTGCTTGGCGATATACCGAGCTTGCGTGAGCAGTGGGATGAGGCGGCGTTGTTCGTGCCGCCGAGCGATCACGATGCGTTGCAAGCCGCTGTGGTGAAGTTGACGACGGACGATCGGCTGCGGCGGGAGCTGGCGCGGCATGCATGTCAGCGGGCGATGCCGTTGACACCGGGGCGGATGGCGACGGAATATCATCGGACATATCGGTTGCTGGCGGGGCATGAGGCGGTGGCGGGGTGAGGCGGTTGTATGAGGAGATTGCACGTTGTGAGTGGCCCACGGATTCGCTGCGATATATCCATGGGCTTTACCGGAGATGGACATCCGTATCCTGAATCGTGAGTGAATGGTATGCAATTCGTTTTCTTTTATCACTCGTTGATTTCGGACTGGAACCATGGCAACGCCCATTTTTTGCGTGGGATTGTGTCGGAGTTGTTATCGCGGGGACATGACGTGCGGGTGTTCGAGCCGAGAGACGGGTGGTCGCTGTCGAACCTGCTGGCGGAGCATGGCTCGCGGCCAGTGGAAGTGTTTGAGCAGGCGTATCGTCATTTGCGAAGTGAGATGTATGACCTGGCGACGTTGGACTTGGACTCGGCGCTGGCGGGTGCGGACGTGGTGATTGCACATGAGTGGAATCACCCGGACCTCATCGCAGCGCTGGACGAGCATCGCGCGTGCCATCGGCATTATCGATTGCTGTTTCACGATACGCATCATCGCAGCGTGAGCGATCCGCGGGCGATGGCGTATTACCGGTTGCGACATTTTGATGGTGTGCTCGCGTTCGGGCAGGTGGTGGCGAAGATCTATCGCGAGCAGGGTTGGGCGGAGCGTGTGTGGGTGTGGCATGAGGCGGCGGACACGCGGGTGTTTTATCCGCGGGTTGATCGGCCGAGCGAGGGGGAATTGGTGTGGATCGGTAACTGGGGGGACGGCGAGCGGTCGGAGGCGTTAAAGACGTTTCTGCTCGAGCCGGTGAAACGGCTGGGCTTGCGGGCGAAGGTGTTCGGCGTGCGATATCCGCCGGAGGCGTTGTCGGCGTTGGCGGAGGCAGGGGTGACGTACGGCGGGTGGCTGCCGAACTTTCTCGTGCCGGAAGTGTTTGCGCGATATCGGGTGACGGTACATGTGCCGAGGCGGTATTACGCGGAGCATCTGCCGGGGATTCCGACGATTCGGCCGTTTGAGGCGATGGCATGTGCGATGCCGCTGGTGAGCGCGCCCTGGTCGGATACGGAAGCGCTATTCGAGGCGGGACGGGATTATCTGGCGGCGAGCGATGCGGATGAGATGACGGAGCATCTGCGATCGTTGTTGGCGGATGAGCGTCGCACGAAAGCGGTGGGCGAACATGGTCGGCAGACGATCCAGCGAGCTCATACGTGTACGCATCGTGTGAATGAATTGCTCGACATCTGCTGTGAACTGGAGCTGCCCGTGCCGCAGCACGATCGCGTGAGGCGTCGGCCGATGCCTCGAACGCGCGGAAGGTCGGCGGAACTGGGTGAGTTCTTGTAGGCAATACGTAAGCAAGAGGATGAATTGATGCATACAGGTATGAACATCGCGTTTTTCGGTTCGAGCCTGGTGTCGGCGTATTGGAACGGTGCGGCGACGTACTACCGCGGGATCATCCGCGCGCTGCACGAGCGTGGGCATCGAGTGACGTTTTATGAGCCGGCGGCATTTGATCGGCAGGCGCACCGGGACATTGACGATCCGGATTGGGCGAAAGTGGTGGTGTATTCAGCGGCTGACACGGATGAACTGCGTCACTGTCTGGAAGAAGCGAGGCAGGCGGACCTTGTCGTCAAGGCGTCGGGTGTGGGGGTGTTCGATGCGATGCTCGAGTCGGCGGTACTGGAACTGCGGCGGGCGGGAAACATGGTGGCGTTCTGGGATGTGGATGCACCGGCGACCTTGGAACGGTTGACGCAGTATCGCGACGATGCGTTCATTCCGTTGGTGCCGAAGTATGACTTGATACTGACGTATGGCGGGGGCGAGCCGGTGGTGAACGCGTATCTCGCGCTGGGGGCGAAGCGGTGTGTGCCGATCTATAACGCGCTGGACCCCCAAACGCATTTTCCGGTCCGAGGGGAGACGCGGTTCGATGCGGAGTTGGCGTTGCTGGCGAACCGACTGCCGGATCGTGAGGCGCGGGTCGATGCGTTTTTCTTCGACGTGGCCTGCCAGTTGCCGCGGCATCGCTTTCTGCTGGGGGGGAATGGGTGGCATGATCGGCCGGTGAGCGACAACGTGCGATATCTCGGGCATGTGTATACGCATGATCACAACGCGTTCAACAGTTCGCCGTTGGCGGTGTTGAACATCAGCCGTGCGAGCATGGCGCGGTTTGGTTTTTCGCCTGCAACGCGATTGTTCGAGGCGGCGGGCGCGGGGGCGTGCATGATCACGGATGCATGGGCGGGACTGGAGCAGTTTTTCGAGCCGGGCGAAGAAATACTGGTGGCGCGCGACGGCGAGGCGGTGGTGGAACACCTGTTGCGGTTGACGCCGATGGCGGCGCGGGCGATAGGCACGGCGGCGCGGCAGCGCGTGCTTGCGGAGCATACGTACGCGCATCGGGCAGCGGAACTGGAGGCGGTGCTTGATGCGACGCCGCGCGGTGGGGCGCTGCGGACAGGGGTAGGGCAGTATGGGAATAAGGTGGTTAAGTGATGCGGGTATACCGAGGGCGCCGTCCCTGGGCTTTATGTTCGTCATGAGATACTTGGAGAGGATGATACGGTTGAATCTTAATATTGTATTTCTTGGACTGTCGATTACTTCGTCGTGGGGTAACGGCCATGCGACGATCTATCGGGCGTTGATGAAGGCATTGGATGCGCGTGGGCATCGGGTGCTGTTTCTCGAACATGATAAGCCTTGGTATGCCGAGAACCGCGACTTGCCGACGCCGACGTACGGGCGGACAGCACTTTATTCGAGTGTGGAGGCGTTGAAGGATGAGTATGCGCGGGAGGTGCGAGAGGCGGACCTGGTGGTGGTTGGCTCATATGTGCCGGAAGGTGTAGCGGTCGGACAGTGGGTGCTTGAGGAAGCACGGGGGGGTGTAGCGTTTTATGATATTGATACGCCTGTGACGCTTGCGCGGTTGCCGGATGGAGAGCATGGTTACATCGATTCGGAATTGGTACGCCGATATCCGTTATATCTTTCGTTTACGGGCGGGCCGATATTGGAACGTTTGCAACGCGAGTATGGCTCGCCATGTGCTCGGCCGTTGTACTGTTGTGTCGATCCGGAGCTGTACTATCCGGCTGCGGCGATGAACGAGGCGACCCCGGAAACGGGGGTGTGGGATCTGGGGTACATGGGTACGTACAGCGGGGACCGCCTTGCGAAGTTGAATCGGCTGCTACTGGATCCGGCGCGTCGGATGCCGGGGCAGCGGTTTATCGTGGTGGGACCGCGGTATCCGGATGACTATCCTTGGCCGGGCAATGTGGAGCGTGTGGAGCACTTGCCGCCGGGCGAGCATTGCGGTTTTTATAATTGTCAGCGATTTACGTTGAACATCACGCGGCGAGACATGGTGGAGGCGGGGTATTCACCGAGCGTCCGACTGTTCGAGGCGGCGGCGTGCGGGACGCCGATCATCAGCGATGATTGGCCAGGCCTGGGCACGTTCTTCGAGCCAGGGCATGAGGTGCTGATCGCGGAATCGTCGCAGCAGGTGATTGAGTATCTCAATGGCGTAAGCGAGACGGACCGTCGTCGGCTTGGCGAGCGGGCGCGGGCGCGTGTGCTGTCAGAGCATACGGCGGCCCATCGGGCACGGCAGATCGAGCAGTATGCGATGATGCTGCTTGATCGCGCTCGGCCACGCGCGGCAGGGTGATCAGCGCATGTTGCAGGGACCTTGGGGATTGCCGCAGCCGCAGCCGGGGCCCATGGGGAGCGACACATCTTTGGAGCTTTCGCCTCGCGTGGCGAAGGTGCTGTGGCGACGTTTGATGTCCGTGCTCCCGCAGGCTTCGCAGGCGAGTTGGGCGTCGGCGTCAGCCATCTTGCGCAGGGCTTCGGTGGTGGTTTGGCAGCGCTGGCAGGTGTATTCGTAGATTGGCATGGTGGGGTCTGGTTTGCGGTGTGTGGGTTCTGGTTAACGCCCAGGCATGGCGATGCCTGGGCTTTGGATGTTTGGATTTTATGTTTATTCGTGTCGAAGGGCGACGATGGGGTCGAGGTTGGCGGCGCGGAAGGCGGGGTAGATGCCGAAGACGACGCCGACGCTGACGGAGATGCCGACGGCGAGGGCGAGGCTCCACATGGTGACAACAGTAGGCATGCCGGCGAAGAAGGTGACTAGTGCGGGGATGCTGACGCCCAAGACCATGCCCAGCAGTCCGCCGACCATGGAGAGGACGACAGTTTCGACGAGGAACTGGCCGACGATTTGTCTGCGTTTGGCGCCGATAGCGCGTCGGATACCAATTTCGCGTGTGCGTTCGGTGACGGAGGCGAGCATGATGTTCATGATGCCGATGCCGCCGACGAGCAGGGAGATGCCTGCGATTGAGCCGAGCACGATGTTGAAGGTTCGCCGTGTGGCCTCGGCCTGTCGAAGCAGGGCGAGCGGGACGTCCATGCGGTAGTCCTGTCGGCGGTGATGTCGTTGGAGCATGCGCTCAATGCCGTCAGCAGCGCGTTCGACGTCGTCGGTGGAGGTGACGCGGGCGATGATGCGGTGCAACTCGACCATTTCGCGCTGCTGGCCGCCGGCGGTGCGTTGGATGACGATGTCGCCAAAGCGTTCACGTGCGGTGTTGAGCGGGACATAAGCGTCGACGCGATCGTCGGGCGTTTGAATGCCGCCGGCATCGGCGTCGTCGCTGCGGACGATGCCGACGACTTCGAATGCGTCGCCGCCAAGTCGCAGTGTCTGGCCGATGGCGTTCTGCGTGGCGAGCAGTCGCCGTGCACCGTATTCGGTAAGGACGACGACGTTGGAGGAGGTATTCATGTCGGCTTCGCGCAGCGTTCGGCCGGCGATGAGCGGGCGCTGGACGAGATCAAACCAGAGCGGGGTGGTGCCAACGACACGCAGTTCTTCGGTGCGTTGGCCGAGCCTGCCCTCTTTGGGGACCTGTTTGATGGGGACGACATGTTCAACTTCGGGGAAGGTTTCCTGTATGCGTGTGAGGTCGTCGTAGAGCAGGCCGTAGATGCTCATGCGAACGCGTTGCGCGGAGCCGCCTTCGTCCTCGGCGGGCCTGGTGGAGTGGATGATGATGTTCTGGCTGCCGAGCCTGCGGATCTGTTCGAGTGCTTCGGCGCTGGCGCCTTCGCCGACCGCGAGCATGGCGACGACGCTGGCGACGCCGAAGACGACGCCGAGCATGGTGAGCATGGACCTCAGCTTGTGCAGCATGAGGTTTCGGATGCCGAGTCGGATGTTACGCCAGGTACGCATGGGAAGTTTCAAGTTTCGAGTTGTTAAAGCCCAGGCATGGCCATGCCTGGGCTTTGCGGGGGTTGGTCAATCGCGTTCGATGCGGTCGATGACGCCGTCGCGCATGTAGAGGCGGTTGGGGGCGTGCTGCGCGACTTCGGGTTCGTGTGTGACCATGAGGACGGTTTTGCCCTGCTTGTTGAGGTCTTTGAGCATGTCCATGATCTGGTCGCCGGTCTTTGAGTCGAGGTTGCCGGTGGGTTCGTCGGCGAGGAGGACGGCAGGGTCGTTGGCCAGCGCGCGGGCGACGGCGACGCGCTGCTGCTGTCCGCCGGACAGTTCCATGGGTCGATGGCCGAGGCGTTCACCGAGGCCGACGAGTTCGGCAAGCTCGGCGGCGCGGGCGGCGCTGTCGTGTTCGGTCCAGCCGAGGTAGTACAGGGGCAGTTCGATGTTGCCGCTGACGGTGAGTTGGGGGATGAGGTTGAAGCTCTGGAAGATGAATCCGAGGTGCCGCAGGCGAAGTTCGGAGAGTCTGTCGTCGTCGAGCGTGTTGACATCCGTGCCTTCGAGCAGGTATCGGCCGGCGGTGGGGCGGTCGAGGCAGCCGAGCAGGTTGAGCATCGTACTCTTGCCTGACCCGGAGGGGCCCATGATGGCCCAGAAGCTGCCGCGCTCGAAGGTGAGGCTGACGCCGTTGAGGGCGCGAACGACTTCGCTGCCCATCTTGTAGTGCTTCTGCACTTCATCGAGCAGAACCACGGCGTGGTCGGCGTCGGTGGGCGCGGTCGGCGGGTTGGTGGTGGCTTGTGTCATGGGAGCGTCGGCGAGATCAGTCGTCCTGTGGTTGTCGCAGTTCGCGACGTTGGCGCCGCTGCTGCATGGCCTGTTCGCGCTCTTCGGGCGACATCTGTTCGAGGCGTTCGCGCATCTGCTGGCGTTGTTCGTCGCTCATGCCTTCGCCACCGCGTCGCTGGCCGCGGCGTTGCTCGCTGTCGTCATCGTCCGATCGCGACTCCGACTCGGGGGCCTGCGCGAGTGTGATGGCGGCTTCTTCGCTGGTGGTGGGCTCACCGGGCTGGGGTTGAAGCGATGCGAGGCGGGCGACGGTCTCGCGGTCGGGCGAGAGCGGCGGGGCGAGCATGACGCGCTGGCCCGGCTCGATGCCGTCGATGATCCGCACCATGCGGTTGTTGTCCAGGCCGATCTCCACGGGGACGGCCATGGGCCCTTCGCGCGTGGGCAGGTACACCACGGGCAGTTCGCCGACGCGGACCACCGACTGTACGGGCACGTAGACCGCGTTGTCATATTGATCGACGATGATCTCGGCTCGGCAGGTCATGCCTGTGCGAAGCTCGCCGCCCGTGTCGTCGAGCGCGATCGTTGTGCTGTAGACCGTCAGGTCGGGGTTGAGCCAGATGCTCTGCGCGTCAGGCAGCGGGGCGATGCGCGTCACGCGCCCGGTGTACGTTCGGCCGGGCAACGCGTCGACCGACACACGCACCGGCTGACCGATGCGGACCTTGTCGAGGCTGGATTCGTGCACCTTCACTTCGACGCGCATCGAGCCGCTTTGCGGCAGGTAGATCAACTCCTGCCGTTGGCGGATGCTCTGGCCGGCTTCCAGCGGTTCCTGGTTGCCCCGGCGGCCGGCCTGGGCGCTGGTGGCGTAGACGACCATGCCCGAACGCGGCGCGACGATTTCGCACTTGGCGATCTGGTCTTCGATCTGTGCCAGGCGATCATTCTGCTGGGCGTATTCGAGTTGGCGGGCACGCAGCTCAGCCTGGGCCTGCACATTGTCCGCCGAGGCGCGGCGCTTCGTGCGCTCAAGTGATGCACGCTTCTGATCGACGTCGCTTTGCAGCTCGCGCAGTTTGCGGTCGTGCGCGAACGCTTCCAGCAGATCCAGGTCGGCGCGGGCGAGGCGAACGTCGAGCTCGCGGCGTTCGACGGTCAGTCGATCGCTGTCGCGCTCGTTCTGCGAGATGTACTGCTCTTCGAACAACCGCTCGGACCAGCTCAGGCGATCCTGCGCCTGGGTGAGCTCCTGCTCGGCGAGCATGATGCGCGACTGAATCTCTTCCATCTGCTTGGGGTATTCGCCTTCGATGTACTTGTTCAGATCGAGCTGGGCGAAGTCGTAAGCAAGCTCGGCGACTTCAACGTCGCTTTGGCCTTGGCTTTCAGTGACGGCGAGGTTCTCGCGGGCGCGGATGAGGCTGGCCTCGGCGTTCTGCACGCTGATCTGCTGGCTGACACGCTGCTCTTCAAATCGGCTGGCGTCGAGCTCGGCGAGCAGGTCGCCTTCTTCCACCTGTTCGCCTTCCTCAATGAGGTAGATGAGGGTGTTCTGGCCTTCCACTTCGCTGGAGAGGATGACCTGGTCGCGGGCGGCGATCGTGCCGGACTCGCTGACGCTGATGGTCATCGGCCCTTGCTCGACGGTGAACGTGGGGATGCGCAACGTGTCATCATCGCTGCGCAGCGCGCCGAACCATGTCGCAGCGGCGACGGCGGGGATCAGCAAAACGATCAGCACGGCAAGGGCGAGCCGCCACTTGCGTTTGGGGCGGTTGCTCTTCTGGTTTGTATTCTCAGGCATGGGTGGCCTCCGTTGTTACTTGCAATTGTCGATTGCGCGGGCTGCTGATCCGTGGCTTCGTCGCTTCGCTTCTCAGCCCTCGGCTTGGGTGTCAACCCTCGGCTTGGTTGGGGTCGTCTTCGTTGAGCGATTGCGGGTCGAACTCGCGCCAGAGGCCGTTGCTGTCAACTTCCAGCAGGCCGATGTCGCGTTGGATTTCCAACTCGGCGACGCGGTAGTTGACCATCGCGGCGGTCAGGGCGTTGCGGGCGACGACGAGCGCTTCCTGTGCTTCGAGCAGGTCGCGAATTTCGGCGCGGCCGGCTTGAAGAAACAGGTCGGCACTGTCGACACGTCGCTCGGCTAGCGCGACGGCCTGGGCTTGAATGCTCACGCCTTCGCGGGATTCGAGCAGCGTTCGCAGGGCGCTTCGCACGTCCAGCTTGACTTCGTCTTCCTGGGCCTGGTAATCGCGAACGCGTCGTTCGAATTCGATGAGCACATTGCGGTAGATGTTGCGCTCCGCGGTGCGGTCCAGCGGCAGGTCGAGTTCGAGCAGGGCGGTATAGACGCCGCGCTCCGGCCGAAGGCGGGCGTCAGGCTGGTTGGCGGAGTTGATGCCCCGCCGAGCGCCAAACTGACCGCTGCCGAAGAGGGTCAGCTCGGGGAGGAAGCCGTCGGCGGCGACGGCGACCTGTCGTTGTGCATCGACAATTTCGCCCTCGGCGATCCACAAATCGAGGCGGTGGTTCAATGCGAGGGCGATCGCACGTGTCTCTTCGATTTCATACGGGCCGCCCGCGGTGGGGTCGGGCTCGACGAGATCGATGGGGGCGTCCAGCGGCATCGAGCCATCGTCATCGGTTTCTTCGTCGGTGGCGGCGACAGCCAACGCCTCGCGTGCGGGGGCGAGGCGTCGCTCGATGAGTTGGACGAGCTGTTCGAGCTCATTACGTTCGAGGGTGAGGTGTGCGTCCGGCGGCAGGCCGAGCGTGGACTTGAAGTTGTCCAGTTGACTGTTGAACGACTCGCGGGCGCTGATCCATCGCGAGCGGGCGCGAAGCTCGTCCTGCGCGGCCTGGTCAACCTGGAGCTCGGGTAGAAAGCCGGCCTCGGCGAGGCGGCGGGCACGGCGGCCGGCGATGACCAGTCCGCGGTAGTTCTCTTCCGCGTTGTCGACCTGGTCCCATTGCTGGAGCACGCCGAGGTACTGGCTGGCAATGCTCACCGCGAAGGTACGCTTGAAACGCTCAAAGTTCCAGATGGCGTAGACGGCTTCGCGCTCGGCCTGCGTCAGCGGCTCGGTGACGATGAACCGACCTGCGCCGCGAAGCAGCGGGATCGAGACCGAGGCGTCGAACTGCAAGCCCATTGATGAACTGCGATCCTGCGTGAGCAGGCGGACGAGGTCGACAGCGATGCGCGAGGTAATCGCGGCACCGGTCTGCATTGTTTGTGACGCGCTGCCGATGGCGGTGCCCTCGACGCCGGTAACAGTCTGGTCGCCGCGGAGGTCGGACTCGACAAGGCCTTCGAGCAGGCCTGCGAAGGTGAGGCGGAAGGCATGGCGTTCGAGGTCGAGGGCGAGCGCGGACCGGTAGACGTTTTCTTTTTGCGTCTGGTAGGTACGGCTATTCGCGGCGGCGACCTGGAGCGCTTCGTTAAGCGTGAGCACCACCGGCTCGGGCAGCGAGAGGCTCGCGTCGACCTCGGCCTCAATCTCCGTGCGGAAGTAGTCCGGGTCCGGCCAGCGGTCGATCGGCTCGACGTCGTGGACGTTGCGGCCGGCGGGACTGCGATGGGGCAGGTCCTGCCGAAGCATCAGCCGACGGCGGAGCGTGTCGGCAGGGGAATCGATGGTGAACGGCTGCGTGCGGCCGAGGCCTTCGGTCTGCTTGGCTTCGATGATCTGGTCGGCGACGTCGTCGGCCTGGGCCCGGTAGTCGGCGGCGGACCGGCAGCCCGCGGGCGCGAGCGACAGCCCGGCGATGCTTACTGCGAGCATCGCGCTCCGCCAGGAATGGGCGCGGGTGAACGGTTGAACCATGCTTGTAGCCCTGTCAGCGAGGCAAGAAAGTCCCATCGTATGCATATCACACGCCCGCTGCCAGAGCGGTCGTTACAGGTAGAACGCGGCAGTGAGGTGTTTGTTGCAGGGGGTGGGGGTAGTTTCTGGCATGGGGTTTTTCGGTGGGAGACGGGGAAGGAAAAAGCCCACGGACGGCCATCCGTGGGCTTTAATCGACAACAGGTCAGAGGTCACGCCTCTATTCGGGTGGGGTGTCGCCTTGGGCGCGGTAGCTGTTGAGGCGGTTGTAGAGGGTTTTAAGGCTGACGCCGAGCGTTTTGGCGGTTCGGCGTTTGTCGCCCTGATAGTGGCGGAGGGTGGCGTAGATCAACTCGCGTTCGACGTCGGCGAGGCAGGCACCGACGTTGAAACTCAGCTCGCCCCGGCGGGTCGACTGGGGCGGGGCCGTGGTGTCGGCATCGGGCAACGGAAGCGTGTCGAGGCGGACGAGGTCGTCAGACATGATGTGGGCGCGCTGGATCATGTTGCGCAGCTGACGGACGTTGCCCGGCCAGTGGTAGGCGCGGAGCTGGCGGATGGCTTGAGGGGGGAGGCGTTTGTTGGTGCGGGTCTGCTTGTTGAACGTGGCGAGGAAGTGATGGGCGAGCAGTTCGACGTCGGCCTCGCGTTCGCGCAGCGGCGGGACGTGGATGGGGAAGACGCTGAGGCGGTAGAGCAGGTCTTCGCGGAGGACGCCTTCGTCCACGGCCTGCTGGGGGGAGCGGTTGGTGGCGGCGACGACGCGGACGTCGACATCGATTTCACGTTCGCCGCCGACGCGGACGATCTTGCCGGTTTCCAGGACGCGGAGGAGCCGAACCTGGAGTTCGCGTGGCATTTCGGTGATTTCATCGAGCAGGAGGGTTCCGCGATGGGCCCGTTCGAAGACGCCGCGTCGCGCCTGGCTGGCCCCGGTAAAGGAGCCTTTTTCGTGGCCGAACAGCTCGGACTCGATCAGGTTTTCGGGGATGGCGCCGCAGTTGAGGGGGATCATGGGCCCCTGGTGGCGGGCGGAGCGTTCGTGGAGCGTTTGTGCGATGAGTTCCTTGCCCGTGCCGGATTCACCGACGAGGAGGACGGCGGCCTCGGTCGGGGCGACGCGGGCGATCATGTGGTAGACCTGACACATGGCGGGCGAGTTGCCGAGCATGGGGCCGTAGTCGCAGGCGGCGAGTCGGCTGGTAGGGGGTTCGGCGGCGGCGTGGTGGTCGGTGTTTTCCTGGTGGTTCTGTTCGTCGGTGTCCTGTGCGATGACTTCAAGGTGGGTCTGGATGCGTGTGAGGTCGATGGGCTTTTTGAGATAGGCGAGGACTGGGGTGTTGAGGTTGGCGACGCGGCGGTCATCTTCGCCGACTTCGCCGATGAGGATGAGCTGGCCGAAGGGCTGGTGGTGGTCGGGGGCGTCGTCGATCAGGTCGAGGCCGGGGCCGTCGGGAAGGGCGGTGTCGAGGAGGACGAGGTCGGCAGGGGCTTGCTGGAGCATGTCTCGGGCTTCCTGGAGTGAGCGGGCGCAGCGATTGGAGTAGCCATGTCGCTGGGTCATGCGACTCAACGGCTCGAGCACGCGTTCGTCGTGCTCGACAAGCAGGGCGGCAGGCATTTGAATCCCTCCTGTGGGGTTGTTTTTCAAGAATGCTGGAGCGGTGGTGCGGTCATCGCAGGGCAACGGCCTGCGACTGGCGTGAAGTCGCGGGCTTGGCAGGGGGCGCAGGCGTGAAGTGGGCCTGACCGTTTTGCCGGTAGAGGTCGACGTAGAACTCCAGCAGGCAGGAGGCGTCATCGATGTCGCCGCGATGACGTGTGTAGCGGAGCCCGCAGCGGGCGAACAGGTTGATGATCTGAGCCGTGGGCCAGGTGGTCTGTGCGACGAGTTTGAGGTAGCCGAAGTAGTGGCAGTGCTGGACGGCGGCGATCAGGAGTTGCTCGGGGATATCAGCGTCTTCCCATGCATCGTCGATGCAGAGTTGTGTAAGGCGCGCGATCATGGGTTGTTCGTGCTGGAGGCCGGCGACGCCGACGACGATGCCGTCGATTTCGGCGATCCAGAGGTGGTTGGGCGGCTGCGTGAAATAGTCAGCCTCGACGTCGGCGGCGGTGAGCGGATTGGGCGGGACGGGACCGACCATAGGCTCGCTTTGGGCTAAAAGGCTTGCGACAGCGTTGGCATCATCGTCGCGGAATGGCCTGAGGCGGATCGGGCGGGTGATGGGAGCGGTGGTGTTCAGGTGCATTTTCGGCAACCTCCGTGTTGTCGTCAGGTCGGCCGTGGCTGGAGCCGGGCGGCGGGCCTTCTGTGGTTTTCGTGATGTCCTTCAACGTGATTGGCCGACGCTTCCAGCCGTCCACCCCTCGGCCGACCACGTTTTTTCATGCCCACACAGTAAACTTGACGATGCGAAAGAAGCCCATCCGGTGACGTCCCCAACAGCGGGGTTGGTCGCACTGAATTCACGCTCGGTGTGAGCCTTAGCCGGGGTACGGCCGACATCGGCCGCAGCGCATTCGTCAGCCGCCCGAAGGCCAGTCATTCATACGTATTGCCGAGTGAGCCGGATTTTCTAAAAAACCCGGTTTTGTAGTAGGGTTATTTTTGACAACAACTCAGCATTTCCCTTAGCATGCCCTCCGGCTAAGCCGGTTGACCGTGCGGTCAGTGCACAGGTTGAACGGGGCTTTTAAGGGGCGGAGCGTCCGTTGCGGTTTGGCGAGTTGTTGAAATTTGGGGCCACCTTTGCCGCGGGGCCGCCCTCGCGTGCGACAAGGGAACTGTCGAGATGGTGCGATTTGTCCTTGCTCTGGCGGTTGTCGTACTGACGGCCAATTTCTGCTCAGGAAGCAGTTTGCCATTCAATGATCCGCTGCACGAGCAGCAGTGGTATCTGCGCGCGATGCGTTTCGACGCGGCGTGGGCAGCGCTGGAAGCGCGGGATGTGGCGCGGAAACCGGTGGTGGTGGCGGTGGTGGATTCGGGTTTCGACCTGGATCACCCAGATTTGGCGGAGAACATGCTGCCGGGGTTCAACATTGTGGACGGCAGCGATGTGGTGGACGCCCTGACGTCACACGGGACTGGCACGGCTGGGCCGATCGGGGCAATCTCCAACAATGCCCTGGGGATCAGCCAGGCGGCGTGGACCGCGCAGGTGATGCCGATTCGTGTGACCAATCGCGAAGACGGCCGGGCGCGGACGGCGGACATCAACGCGGCAATCCGCCACGCCGCCGACGCGGGGGCGCAGGTGATCAATGTCAGCTACGGCGGCGTGCAACTGGACTCGGTGAACGCGGCAGCGCGGTATGCCCAGGAACGTGGGGCGGTTGTGATCATGCCTGCGGGCAATGAAGGGCGATATCAAGGCGATTGGAAGCGTCAGCCAAGCGTGCTCGCGGTCGGCGCGATCGGTCGCAACGGGCAGCGGGCATCGTTTTCCAACCACGGCTCGTTCGTTGATTTCGTCGCGCCGGGGCAAGGTGTGACGAGCTTGTACCCGAATCAAGGGTATGCACGCTGGAATGGTACGAGCTTTGCAAGCCCGCTTGTGGCGTCGGCGGCGGCGCTGGTGGTGGCGGCAAATCCGGAGCTGACGCCGATGCAGGTGGCGGAAGTACTGCGTCAGGCCGTGGTTGTGGATGGTGATCAGATGGAAGCGGACATGCTGCCGGGCGTGATCGACGCGGCGCGGGCGGTGGAACTGGCGGTGGCAATCGCGGAAGGCGTGATGGACGCGCCGGCGGTGGCGATGGCGGACGCGACGGCGTCGGCGGGCGGTGTGGACGAAGCGCGTTGGCAGACGCACGCGGCGGCGCGGGAGGCGGAGTTGCTTCAATCGCCACAAGGGTACGTGACGCATATCTATTCGACGCGAGCGCAGTGAAGCCGAATGCCCGTCCGCCTTGGGGCGGGGGGTGGACACCCACGGATGCAATCCGTGGGCTTTGTCATGCCGTCGAAGGCGTATGACCGGCGCATCAAGTCGAAGGCGTATGACCGGCGCATCAATCAGTGTCGGCAGGTCGTCTGAGCTTCCATTTGATTTCCTCGGCGAGGCAGTAGAGCACGGGGACGGTGAACATCGTAATGAGGACCAGGCTCATGCCGCCGACGCTGGGGATGGCCATGGGGATCATGATGTCCGCGCCGCGGCCGGTGGCGGTGAGCACGGGCAGCAGGGCGAGGATGGTCGTCGCGCTGGTCATCAGGCAGGGGCGGACACGGCGAAGGCCGGCATGCAGGACGGCTTCGCGGATCTGGGCGACCGACTCGGTCTTGCGATCGCGGAAGCTCTGGCGGAGGTAGGTCGCCATCACGACGCCGTCGTCGACCGCGATGCCGAACAGCGCGAGGAAGCCAACCCATACCGCGACCGAGAGGTTGACCGGCTGGAGTTGGAAGAGGTCGCGCATATTGACGCCGAAGACGTCGAAGTTGGCGAACCACGGTTGGCTGTAGAGGTGGAGCATGATGAACCCGCCCGCCCAGGCGACGGCGATGCCGCTGAAGACGATGAACGTGGTGACGGTCGAGCGGAACTGGAAGTAGAGGATGAGGAAGATGATCGCCAGCGCGACGGGGAGAATGACGCGCATGGTCTGCATCGTCTGCACCTGTTGTTCGTAACGCCCGGCGAACCGCCAACTCACGCCGGCGGGCACGGCAAGCTCGCCTGAGGCGATTTTTTCATCGAGATAAGCACGTGCCTGCTCGACGACGTCGATCTCGGCCTGGCCCTGCTGCGCGCCGAAGGTGACGTAGGCGGTGAGGAACGTGTCTTCGGCACGGATCATCTGCGGGCCACGGGCGTAGCGGATGTCGGCGACCTGTTCGAGCGGAACCTGTGCCCCATCGCCGGCGGGGAGCATGACGCGCTGCATGGCTTCGATGTCCTGCCGCATATCGCGGGCGTAGCGGACGCGGATGGGGTAGCGTTCCCGGCCTTCGACGGTGGTGGACACGGCCTCGCCGCCAATGGCTGCCTGGATCACCTGCTGCACGTCGTCGATGCGCAAGCCGAAGCGGGCGATCGCCTCGCGGTCGGGGTGGATCTCAAGGTAAGGCTTGCCGACGACACGGTCGGCGTTGACGGTGTTGGGGTTGATGCTGGGCAACTCGCGCAGCAAACGTTCGATCTGCACCGCGACGCGGTCGAGTGTGTCGAGGTCAGGCGCGCGGACCTTGACGCCCATGCTCGCACGCATGCCGGTCTGGAGCATGACCTGTCGAATGTTGATCGGCTGATCGAGCGGGGCCGAAGTCGCGCCGGGCAGGTCGGCGGCGGCGGCGAGCTCGTTCCAGATATCGCGCGGGCTGTTGATGTGGTCTCGCCACTGTCGGTACGGCCGACCACGCGGGTCGGGGATGATTTCGCCCTCATCGTCGCGGACGTGTTCGTTGGTATCGCGGTCGAACTTGAAGTTGATCCGCCTTCCGGCGTCGTCGGTGATGTATTCGCTTTTGTAGTCGATGACGGTTTCGATCATGGAGACGGGCGCGGGGTCGAGTGCGCTTTCCGCTCGCCCGATCTTGCCGTAGACGCCTTCGATTTCAGGGACGGAGGCGATGGCGAGGTCTTGATACTGGAGCACGTCGAGTGCTTCGCCGATCGAACCGTGGGGCATGATGGTGGGCATCCAGAGGAACGTGCCCTCGTCGAGTCGTGGCATGAACTCGCGGCCGAGGCCGGGCATGGCATGATTGGCCCAGACCCAGGGGCCGCTTAAGCGGATGGTGTCGCTGTCGCCGCCGGCGCGGTCGACGGCGGCGGGGATGAAGCTGAATGTGCGGTCGAAGCCGAGCCAGATAGATAGGCCGAGCAGGATCATGAGCACGGGGATGATGAGGAAGGCGGTTTTGACCGCGAGCAGAAAGCGGAGGATGTGTGCGTAGGCGAGCATGAACAGCCAGAAGAGCGTGAGCAGTCCGCCGATGAGCAGTGTGACGAAGATGAGGTTGCGGACGAAGCCGCGCTCGGGGCCGAGCGGTTCCCAGACTTGCGCGAGGATGACGCCGACGACAACGATGGCGACCGCGCTGGCGAGCCATGTGGCGGCGCGGCGGAGCATGCGGGCAAAGCGTTCGCTTGGTTGTGCCCACCCGGGCCGGAGCGTGCGGATAAGCGTGGGCAGCTCGTCTTCGAGCAGGTGATAGAAGACGACCGCCAGCAGCAATGCGCCGGCGAACGTGACCCAGCCCCAGTCCTGGAGCGTACCGAGCGTGACGATGGCGATCGCAGTGACGCCGAGGCCGAACAGCGCGGCGCGCAGCATGGTTCGGCCGGTGATGCGGCCGGCGATGATCAGGTGCACCGCGGCGGGGACGATGGTCAGCGCGATGAAGATCGAAGCGATGAGCACGAAGGTTTTGGTGAACGCAAGGGGGATGAACATCTTGCCCGACTCGCCGGTGAGCATGAACACGGGCAGGAAGCTGACGACGGTGGTGCTGATGGCGGTGAGCACCGCCGAGCCGACTTCGCGCACGCCGCGGAAGACGACGTCGAGGCGAGGTTCGTCGTCGCGTGCTTCGGCAAGATGTTTGAGCACGTTTTCGGTGACGATGAGCCCCATGTCGACAATCGTGCCGATGGCGATAGCAATGCCCGCCAGCGCGACAACGTTCGCGTCGATGCCGACAAGCTTCATGAGGATGAAGCTGATGAGCACCGCGAGGGGGAGCATGGCGCTGATGATCATTGCGCTGCGCAGGTGCATGACGAGCACGAGCACGACGATGATGGTGACGAGGATCTGTTGAACGAGCGCGTCGTTGAGCGTGCCGAGCGTTTCATAGATGAGGTTCGTGCGGTCGTAAAAGGGGACGACTTCAAGCTGGCTGATGTTGATCCAACCGGGCCAGTCGTCGCGCGAGGTGTTGCGGAGGAAGTTCAGCCAGGCGTCGTGGTCGAGCTCGGCGTCGGCATAGGCGTTGAAGTCGTGGGCGTCGGCAAAGTGGCGGACATCGCGGGGGGTGGTCTGATCCCAGTCGATGAGGACTTTGGCGGGCAGGCCGGGTGTGATTTCTTCGATTCGGTCTTTGAGGTTGTGGATGGCCTGGAGGGGGTTATAGCCTTCGCGGACGACGGCGACGCCGCCGACGGCTTCCGCCCCGCCGACGGTGAGCGCGCCGCGGCGGGGGCCGGGCGCTCGGCTGACGTTGGCGACATCGCCGACGCGGACGGGGACGTTGTCGTCGCGGACGGCGAGGGTAGCACGTTCGAGGTCTTCGAGCGTTTTGATGAAGCCGACGCCTCGGATGAGGTATTCGACGTTGTTGATTTCGGTGACGCCTGCGCCGACGTCGAGGTTGCTTTCGCGGACGGCGTCGAGGAGATCGCGCATGTTGACGTTGTAAGCGCGCATGGCGTCGGGATCGGCTTCGACGAGGTACTCGGGCACGTAGCCGCCGATGGATGCGACTTCGCTGATGCCTTCCGCGGCGAGCAGGCCGTAGCGGACGTACCAGTCCTGGGCGGCGCGCAGTTCGTGAAGATCCCATCCGCCGACGGGGTTGCCGTCGGGGTCGTGCCCCTGGAGGGAGTACCAGAAGACCTGGCCGAGCGCGGTGGCGTCGGGGCCGAGGGCGGGGGCGACGCCATCGGGCAGTGCGTCGGCGGGTAGACTGTTGAGTTTTTCAATGATTCGGCTGCGCGACCAGTAGAACTCGATGTCGTCGTCGAAGATGATGAAGATCATCGAAAAGCCGAGCATGGACTGGCTGCGTACTTCGCGAACGCCGGGCAGGCCCATGAGGTTGACGGTGAGCGGGTAGGTGAGCTGGTCTTCAACGTCCTGAGGCGATCGGCCGGGCCATTCGGTGAAGACGATTTGCTGGTTTTCGCCGAGGTTGGGGATGGCGTCGACGGCGACGGGGTTGCGGGGGAGCCAGTCGATGTCCCAGTCGAATGGCGCGACGGCGACGCCGTAGGCGATCAGCAGCAATGCGACGAGCGCGACGACGAGCTTCTGCTCAAGGCAGAAGCGCAGCAGCGGATCGAGCAAGGTGCGCGGCGGGTTGGGGTTCTTTTCGTTCATGGCTCATGTGTCTAAGTGAACTGCTGGGGAGAGCGCGGGCCGAGGCCCGCGGCTAAATGAAGCTGTTAGTGGTTGTGCGCGTCCTCGTGCTGCGTGTCGTCAAGCTTGGGGAGGTAGGCGTCGGGGTCGGCTTCAAATGGGGGGATGCAGCCGTCGCAGCAGAACTTGATTTCGCGGTCTTCGTGGATGAAGCGCACGGGGCCGCCCATCGAATCCAGCGGGAGGTCGGTGACGAGGCAGACGTCCAGCGGATACGGGATGACGTCGTCGGGCAAATCGGCGTCGAGGTCGAGGGCGGTCAGCTCGACGGCGGGCTGTTCGCGGAACAGTTCGGCGCGGGCCATCATGCTCGGCCTGCCGCGGATCTGCAGTTCGCTGTCGATTTTGAATGCGCCGTGGGTGACGACGTGCTCGTTTTCTTCGAGGCCGTCGCGGACGATGTAGTGTGCGTTAACGCGCGGGCCGAGAGTAATGCGCCTGCCTTCGAAGGTGGGGCGGTCGGTATCGGGTTGGCGGACGTAGACGAGGGCGGCATCGCGGCCGGTGATCAGCGCGGCGGAGGCGGGGATGAGCAGCGGCGGGTTGTCGGTGTGGTGTGCCTGGGCGTGAACCTTGCCGCGCGCGAACATGCCGGGACGGAGTTGGCCTTGCGGGTTGTCGACGTTGAGGCGGACGCGCGCGGTGCGGGTGTTGTCGTCGATGACGGGTGCGATGAAAGCAACTGTGCCGTCGTGTGTTTCGCCCGGCGCGGTGGGGACGGTGAACTCGGCGGACTGTTCGACTTCGAGCCAGGGCAGGTCGGATTCGTAGGCTTGCAGTTGGAGCCAGAGCGAGGTGAGGTCGACGATGCGGACGAGGCGGTCGCCGTCGGCGAGGCGGTCGCCTTCGCGGGCGTCGAGCTCGGCGATGACGCCGGTGAGGGGGCTGCGTAGCTCGTAAGTGCGAGGCAGGTCGTCGGCGTCGATGATGCGGTCGATCTGGTCGGCGGTGAGGCCGAAGCGTTCGAGTCGAGCGCGGGCGGCGTCGAGGGCGGACTGGCTGCGCGGGCCCTGGTCGCCGCGGTGGACGAGGCGCAGCTCGCGGGCGGCGGCGGTGATGGCGGGGCTGTCGAGTTCGGCGATGACGTCGCCACGCTCGACGGGCTTCCATGGGTAGTTGGCGTGCAGGCGATGGACGTAGCTGTCGCTTCGCGCGACGAGGTCGGTGACGCGGGTTTCGTCGTAGTCGAGCTGGCCGACGAAGTGAATGGTTTTCTCAGCGGCGCGTCGCTCGACGGGTGTGGTCTGAACTTCGAGCAGGCGGAGCGAGCGTTCGCTTAAGCGGAGGATGGGGAGGTCGCCGTCGTCCTCGTCGCCGGCGTTGTCGGGCATGGGGATGAGGTCCATGCCGCAGATGGGGCAGGTGTCGTTGGGATCGTCGGAGCGGACCTCGGGGTGCATGGAGCAGTAGTACGTTTGGCCAGCGTCGGTGACGTCGTTTGTGGTATGCACGTCGGCGTCGTGATCGTGCGGACCGTCCGCGCCGGGACTGGTGAGTCGGCCGACGACGAAGCTGGCGATGAAGGCGAGCGCGAGGCCGCCAGCGAAAAGCCAGCGGCGCACTTTACGGCGGTTATCGGCTGCGGTTGGGGTGGTCATCTTGCGGTTCTCTTGTTGATGGTGCGTTGTTGGTGGTGAGTCGGCCGACGATGCGTTCGATTTCGGCGAGGCGTTGGAAGCGGTCGACGCTGATGTTTGCGTAGGTCAGTTGCGATTCCTGCAGGGCGAGCTGGGCCTGGGTCACGGATTCGAAGACGCTTTCGCCGGCGGCGTAGCTGGCCTCGGCGGATTCGAGCGCCTCGCGGGCCATGGGCACGAGGGTCTGCTCGTAGACGGCCACGCGGCGGTCGGCGTCGCGGTAGCGGGCGTAGGCGAGGCGCAGCTCGGCTTCGAGTTCGTTGAGGCGTTGGGTGCGCTGGTGTGTGGCGGACCCGAAGGCGGCGAGGGCTTCGCGTCGCTCGGCGCGGGTGCGCTGGAACCAGATGGGCACGTTGATGGAGGCGACGACAGAGACGGTGTCGCGTGCTTCGATGGCGTCGGTGTAGTCGACGCCGAGGGCGAGTTCGGGGATGCGGTTCTGGCGGGCGAGGCGGATGTTGTGGCGTTGGCTGGTGGTTTCGAAGGCGAGGGCCTGCAACTCAGGGTTGTTTTCGGTGAGGCGGGCGAGCAGGGCGGGTTCGTCGGCTTCGAGCGAACTGGGGGGGAGCGTTGTAGGCATGGGCAGATCGTGGCGAGCGGATCGGCCGATGGCTGCGTTGAGCTGGGCGATCAGGGGCGTGCGCTGAGCTTCGAGCGTGTCGCGTTCGTCGCGTGTCTGCTCCAGAGCGACGCCGGCGCGGATGACATCGGTGTAGGGGGTGTCGCCGGCTTCGAATAGCGCCTCGGCGGATTCCATGGCGTGTTCGAGGATGCGGATGTTTTCTTCGAGCACGCGGAGGGACAGGCCGAAGAGCAGGTAGTCGCTGTAGGCCTGTCGAACGCCGTCGGCGACGGCGCGGCGCTGCTGTTCGAAGCGTTGCTCGGCGGCCAGGGCCTGGGCCATGGCGACATCGCCGCGGGCTCGCAGCGTGCCGTACCAGGGGAACGCCTGGCTGAGGCCGACGGCCTGGCGATCGCCGGTGCGCTGAACCCATACGCGGTAGCTCACGGTCGGGTCCATGAGTGCCCGGGCCTGGGGGACACGTTCGAGGGCGGCGCGCCATTCATGGAACGCGGCAGCGGGGGCGGGGTGGTGCGCCTCGGCGTAAGCGAGATAGTCGTCGAGTGTGGGGTTGGCGGGCAGGGCATGGCGGGGGTCGGCGTCGCGGTCGCCGGGCTGTTCGTCGGGCGTGGCGCGGTCGGTGTGATGCGTGCGATCGTCCACCTGCTGCCAGCGGTCGAAGGCGTAGCGTTCGCTGTCGAGGGGGCCGACGCAGCCTGTGGCGAGCGGCAGCAGCAGCGCGGGCAGTGCGAACAGGGCGCGACGGGGGTGTGAATGAGGCAGCATGGGCGTGGTCCTTTCGAGGTGCACGAAGATTCGCCGACCACAATCCGGCGGATGGCACGATGCGCATCCGGCGATCCGGCAGGTGGCGTTGTTCGTGTGATAGCGCGGACGCGATGTCGCGTCTTGCGCAAGAAAGGTAAATCAGAGCGTGAGCTGGCAGTTCAGCGCGAGCAGAGATGGGGCGCCGGTCGGCGGTGAGCCAACGTCAGGCGCGGGCGAAGCGGTGAGCATGCCAAGCGTGTGCGGGTGCATGCCGATGGGCAGTAGCGCGGCAGTCGGGGCCGACGGCTGAGGGTAGCTGGGGGCGGTGGTCAGCGGCGGCGCGTCGTTGGTCTTGCAGGCGCTGCGGAGCAGTGGCGAGCACTGGCAGGCGTCGGTGCAGTCGGAGCCGGGCTCGTTACAGGGCGTGTTATTGTCGGCCGGTTGCGGTTGAGGCGGATGGCAGGGCGGGAGCGGGGTCGAGTCGGACTGGTCGGGGGCTTCGTCGGCCAGGGCAGCGCAGCAGTGAGCAGCGGGCGTGGCAAACGCCAGCATTGCGACCAACAGCAGGGATAAGGGGGTGGTGCCCATCATGAGTAGCGGTCGATTGTAGGTCCTACAAGGGGTAATCGACAAGATGGCGGGATTATTTCAGGGCAATGGGGCGAAATCGCGGATCAGACGGTGACCGGCTGGTCGGCGAGACGCCATTGGGCACCGGTGCGCTCGACGGTGCGGTAGAGGGTGTCGCGTTCGACGGGCTCGTACCCGGCGTCGAGGATGGCGCGGCGGAGGGTGGAGACATCGACTTCCTGGTGGTTGTCTGCGCCGCCGACTTTGGTGATGTCGTACCAGACGACGGTGCCGTCCATGTCGTCGACGCCCCAGTCGAGGGCGGTCTGGGAGAAGGGGAGGGTTTGCATGATCCAGAAAGCTTTGATGTGAGAGAAGTTGTCGAGCATAAGCCGAGCGGTGGCGAGCATGCGCAGGTCGTCGAGCGCGGTCGGGCCGTAGAGGTGCTCGAGTTCGGAGTCGTCGGGAATGAAGGGGAGGGGGATGACGGTCTGGAAGCGGCCTTGGTGTCCTTCGTTGATGGCTTCGTCTTGTGCTTCGCGGAGCAGTTCCAAGTGGTGGATGCGGTCTTCGAGGGACTCGATGTGGCCATAGAGGATGGTGGCGTTGGACATCAGGCCGAGCTTGTGGGCGTGACGGTGGACGTCGAGCCATTTGTCGGAGCGGATTTTGCCTTTGAAGGCCTCATCGTGGACGCGGTCGTCGAAGACTTCCGCGCCGCCGCCTGGCAGTGAGCCGAGGCCCGCGTCTTTGAGGTCGCTGAGGACAGCGGTGAGGTCGTTGGGGCGTTTGCTGATGCGGGCGAGGTGAACGATTTCGACGGCGGTGAAGGCTTTGATGTGGAGGTTGGGGGCGGCGCTGTGGATGGCGCTGAGCAGGTCGGTGTAGTAGGAGAAGGGGAGGAAGGGGTGGAGTCCGCCGACCATGTGCAGTTCGGTAGCGCCAGCGGCGACAGCTTTGGTGGCCTCGGCGACGGCGTCGTCAACGGAATATTCATAAGCGCCTTCGTCGCCGCGTTTGCGGTGGAAGGCGCAGAACTTGCAGGAGAGGGCGCAGATGTTGGAGTAGTTGAGGTGGCGGTTGATGTTGTAGTAGGCCTTGTTGCCGTGTCGCTCGCGGCGGACGTGGTTGGCAAGCTGGCCGAGGGTGTGGATGTCGCGGGTGCGCAGGAGGGTGAGGCCGTCGTCAGCGGAGAGGCGCTGGCCGGCGTAAACCTTGTCGGCGATCGGGGCGAGTGCAGTGTCCATGGTGCAGAAGATGATAGGCGGTTGAGCGAGCGGGCGAAAGGTGGGGGGAGAGGGGATAGGCTTGGGGCGTTGGTGTGGGGCTTGTGATGGTTGGGGGGTGTGTGGGGGAACAGAGCGACTGAAGTCGCTCTGCCTTTGGGAAGGAGTGTGCGGTGGGGGGTGGGGTGTGGTTAAGATGTGGGGCATGGGATTATCTGCGGGCGATGTGCGTTTTTTTCGTGCGAAGGCGGTGCCGTTCGAAGCGCCGCCGGCGGTGCTGCC
Source organism: Phycisphaerales bacterium AB-hyl4 (assembly GCA_041821185.1). Lineage (NCBI taxonomy): Bacteria > Pseudomonadati > Planctomycetota > Phycisphaerae > Phycisphaerales > Phycisphaeraceae > Natronomicrosphaera > Natronomicrosphaera hydrolytica. The sequence goes on from JBGUBD010000007.1 coordinate 248,051, forward strand.
GAGCCGGGTGTTGCGGTTGACGCTGAAGCGTCGGCCGACGATGACGCCGGGGCTTCGGGTTGAGCCGGGGGCGTTGTTGAATGAGCCGGTGGAGCACGATCCGGTGGGGGTGGCGTGCCCGATCTCGGGGCGGGTGGACGCGCTGGTGCCGTGGCGGCTGGGGGAGGATCGGCGTTTTGACCTGACGATCAAGCCGATGGAGGCGGATGCGCGGTCGTCGCGGGTGTGTGTGCCGCCGTCCGGCCGTGATCTGGACGAGTGGATTGTGGCGTTGGGACAAACGGGGCCCTGGCCGAATTATGGGTTGGGTGGCGATCTGCTGGATCAGTTGGTGCTCGCGCGGGAGGCTCGGCCGCGGATGGTGATCTGCCTGGGGCTGGATGGGTTGGCGAGTTATCCGGACCGTTCGTCGCTGCTGTTCGGGATGCCGGAGTCGGCGGCGGAGGGGCTGGGGGCGCTCAAGCAGATTTGCGGGGCGAAGGTGGGCAAGCTGGTGATGGACGCCCGGCTGCCGGTGTATCGGCAGCTGCGTCAGGCGTGTCGCAAGCGGGGAGTGCGGGCGGTGGGGGTGGAGAATGTGTATCCGTCGGCGGACCCGGTGATGGTTGTGGCGGAACATGGCCCCCGGGCGGCGGCGGGGCTGCGTCGGCGGTGGCTGGAGCATGGGCAGAACCCGATGCGGCGGGGGGTGCTGGTGGTGTCGCCCTGGGTGGCGATTCGACTGGGGCGGTGGATCGAGCGGGGCGAGGTGGACCTGGCGCGGCCGGCGATGGTGGGGTGGGCTTCGCCGAGCGAGCCGATGGGAACGCAGTGGGTGTTTCCGGGGCAGCGGCTGGCGACGCTTGCGCCGGCGTTGACGGGTCGGGCAAATGATCTGCACGGCCGGGCGGTGGTGGGGCATCCGATGACCGGTCGGCCGATTGTGGCGGCCACGGGGCCGGAGGGGCCGTTGCCGCCGACGGTGCCGGAATCGGACCAGCTGGTGTGCATGGTGACGCAGCCCGTGCCGACGAAGGCGGAGCCTTGTATTTCGTGTGGCTGGTGTGCGTCGGCGTGTCCGACGAAGCTGCGACCGGTGCAGTTGGCACGGCAGGTGGATCGGGGCATTCAGCCGGACGCACTGCGGTGGTGTATTGACTGCGGGCTGTGCTCGCATGTCTGCCCGACGCACTTGCCGCTGACGCAACTGCTTCGAGCCGGGCGAGAGTAAGGGGGAATTTCGGATTTGGGATTTCGAATTTCGGAATTTGGGGAGGGAGGGCGTCGATCGTTTTCAATCTCAAATTCGAAATCCGAAATCCCAAATCCGAAATTCCCCTGCAGGAGGGCTCGTTCGCTTCCGGTTGGCGGGGTTTCTATACTGGCGGACTTGCGACGATCCGTCGCAATGCGTTGACGACACCCACGGATGGTCGACCGCTCCCCAAGCCCGCGGCTGAGCCTTGCGAATCGGCGGGGTTTCTGGCGTATAGCCGGGTGTGCGGCAGGTGATCATTCTTTATTTAGACCGCTTTCGAGGTTGATTGATTGATGAGGATTGCGATCCCCCTGCTGGCGATCGTGCTGGGCCTGCTTGTCGCTGTCGCGGTGATGCGCAGCGGCATGGCGCCGGACCAGCCTGCCATTGACCCGGCGACGGAGCACGTGCCGCCGCCGCTGACCGAAGAGCTTGCGCCCGATGCCGAGCCGGACCCGGCCACGGCGCCCGAGCCCGCGACGCCGCGCGACCCTGCCGAGCCCGATCGCGACCCGGACGAGGTCGATGAACCGGACGAGCCCGCGCCGGCGTTGGACACGTTGCAAGTGCTCCCCGCCGAGCGGCCCGCAGCGGTGCAGCTTGGTGATGATGACCCGGATACGCCGGCCCGCATGCGCGTGAACATCAGCAGTTGGGGCGCGGGCATTCGGCAGGCGGTGCTTGCCAACTACGATCGCAATATTGAGACGGACGAGCGTTACCTGATCTTCGGCACGGTCTCGGCGCCGAACCCTCGGCCGGGCCCCAACGAGCCGGACCAGTACACGATCCTGCCGTTTGCGGCGCGGTCGGTGGTGATCAACGAACAGCGCATCGACCTGCAGGCCGTGCAGTGGTCTGCCGACGACCCTGAAGCCGACGCCGCCGGCCAGCGCGTGACCTACCGCCTCATCATCGCCGACGCGGATGGCGAGCCGGTGCTCGAACTCGTCCGCCGGTTTGTACTGGCCAACGACAGCTACGATCTTCAGTTCGATCAGTTTGCGATCAACCGCTCGGACCAGCCGTTGGATGTGAGCTTCGAACAGAACATCCAAGGCGATATCACCGCGGATGACGCGACGTACCTCGGCGATCGGCGGGTGTTCGTCGCTGGCTATTTCGATGTGCGGTATGACCCCCGCCGCAACACGATCTTCACGCGCAACGGCTTCATGCCGCGGCATACGCTGATCGGCCGAGGCGATATATGGCCCAACCCCGACGTGCCGCAAGAGTCGGAGTTGGCCTGGCTTGCTTCCGAGAACCGCTACTTCGCCACGATCACGCACCCGGTGGTGACCGACGATATGCAGCGGACGGGCGACGTGCCCGCGCTGGAGCATCGTTTCCCACGTGTGGGCACGATTGCCGTCCCGCCCAACACCGACGTGCCGGACGATCGCCGGGCGGTGGTGTTCACGCTCGGCACGGACACGCTTCGCCTGGATGCGGGTGAGCAGACGGACCTGAGTTTGGCGGTTTATGCTGGCCCGCGCGATCGACGGATTTTTGAGGAACGGCCGTACGACCTGCTGGAATTCAACCAGCTGATCCGCTATGAGCTGGGCTGTGCGTTCTGCACGTTCCAGTGGCTTGCGCGGACGCTGTTGTGGATGCTCGAATGGTTCTACTGGCTGGTCGCGGACTGGGGCATCGCCATCATCCTGCTCGTGCTGCTCGTGCGGTTGCTGTTGCACCCGATCACCAAGCGCGCCCAGACGAACATGATGAAAATGGGCAAGCAGATGCAGGCGATCCAGCCTGACATGGAAAAGCTGCGCAAGAAATACAAGGACAATCAGCAGCAGCTCCAACGCGAGATGATGAAGCTCTATCGGGAGAAGGGTATCAACCCCGCGAACATGCTCGGCTGCTTGCCGATGTTCCTCCAGATGCCCATCTGGATTGCGCTCTATGCGATGCTCTACTTCGCGATCGAGCTGCGACATCAGCCTGCCTTCTACGGCGTGTTCCAGTGGATCGGCGATACGGTAGGCACGGGCTGGCTGTTCCTCGCGGACCTCTCCAGTGCCGACCACTTCATCCGCTTCCCGGGCGAAGGCTTTGAAGTCACGTTCATCCCGTTTATCAACCTTCAGTTCGCCGCGATCAACATCCTGCCGCTGCTGATGGGCCTCGTCTTCTACTTCAACATGAAGCTCACCGCGCCGCCGCCACCGGAGGGCGAGATGACCGAGCAGCAGGAGATGATGGTTCGGCAGCAGAAGATCATGCGCATCGTCTTCCCGTTCCTCATGCCGGTCTTCCTCTACTCCGCGCCGTCGGGTTTGACGCTGTACATCTGCGCGTCGACGTTCGCGGGCATCATCGACAGCTGGATCGTGCGTCGGCATGTGAAGCAGCTTGAAGATGAAGGCAGACTGTTCGAGAAGAAGCCGGTCAAGCCCGGCGGCTTCATGGACCGTATCCACAAAGTCATCGAAGCCAAGCAGCAGCAGATGTTCGAACAGCAGAAGCAGCAGACGGGCGACGGCGGCGGCAAAAAGAAAAAGCGCAAATAACGACGACGCGTTAGCCGCGAAGCGCCGCGGAGCGCGCTCGCCCCAACCACCATCGCCACGCGCGCTGCCACGCTTCGCCGCTCATCATGCCTTTGCACACCACCACGCACGACACGATCGCCGCGGTCAGCTCGCCGCCGGGCCGATCGTTGCGCGGTCTGCTTCGGCTCAGCGGCCGCGACGCACGAGCCGTGCTGTCACAACTCATCGACCTGCCCGCCGACCTGCCGCGGCGCACGCTGCAACGCGTGCGGCTGCTCGACCCGCCCATGCCGGCGTTGCTTGCCTGGTTCCCCGGCCCACACAGCTACACCGGCGACGACGTGGCCGAGTTGCAACTGCCCGGCCACCCCGCGCTGTTGGATCGCGTGCTGCATGCCATGCTCGCCGCCGGCGCACGCCTGGCCGAGCCGGGCGAGTTTACGTTTCGTGGTTATCTGGCCGGCCGGTTTGACCTGACGCAGGCCGAGGGCATCGCTGCGACCATCGCCGCCGTAAGCGACAGCCAACTCGCCGCCGCGACCATGCTGCGCGAGGGCCAACTCGCAAGCGTAACACGTGAGTTGGTCGATGAGCTTGCCACCGTGCTCGCGCTGGTGGAAGCGGGCATCGACTTTGTCGACCAGGAAGATGTGGTGCCCATCGCCCCGGCGGAGCTGCACCGTCGACTCGGATCGCTGGCGAATCGCCTGCGTGCGCTGGTGAAGCGTAGCCGATCGTGGGGCGCGCTTGAGGCGCTGCCTCGCGTGGTGCTGGTGGGCTTGCCAAGCGTGGGTAAAAGTACGCTGTTCAACGCGCTGCTCGGTCGCGAGCGGGCAGTGATTGATGCGCAGCCCGGCACGACGCGTGATGTACTTGCCGAGCCGATGACGTTGCGCGACGCGCACGGCCGATCGGTTGAGGTCATGCTCGTTGACATCGCCGGGCTCGATCGCCCCGAAGCCGCGCTCGACGAGCAGGTGCAAGCCGCAGCGCATCGCGCCATCGCGCAAGCCGACCTGTTGCTTCGGGTCACGGATACGGCCGACCAAGACGCGCCACCGTCAGCCGGTCTTACGCTCCCTCGCGACACACCGACGCTGCACGTTCGCACGAAGGCCGACATGCCATCGGTCGAGCCGCCCGCGTCGGACCAGCTCCACGTCAGCGTCCACGCCGACCTCGGCCTCGACGTGTTGCGTGACGCCGTTGCTCGCCGTATCGCCGAGCGTGGCGTCAGCGTCGCCTCGGACATGCTCGCCTTGCAGCCACGGCACGAGCACGCGCTCAAAGCCGCGAGCGAGCAGCTTGCGGACGCACTAGCCTGGGTCGAGCCACAGCGTGAAAGCCCGTCACTGGATGACGTTGAGCTGATCGCATCGCATTTACGCAGCGCGCTCGACGCGCTGGCCGGGCTCGGCGGCGAGATGACGCCCGACGACGTCATCGGCCGCGTTTTCGCCACCTTCTGCGTCGGCAAGTGAGTTCGCACTACAATAGCCCGCCATGGCCAAGTCCAAGCACAAGAAGCCCGCCAACCTCAACCCGCGCATCGAGAACCGTCGCGCCCGGCACGACTATCACATTCTCGAAAAGCTCGAGACCGGCATCGTCCTTCAGGGCACGGAGGTCAAGTCCATCCGCCTCGGCCAGGTCTCGCTTGCCGAGGGCTTCGCCCGCGTCGACCCACGCTCCGGTGAGTTGTATCTGCACAACGTCGAGATCGCCCCTTACCCTCACGCCGGCATCAACCAGCACGGCCCGAAGCAGTCGCGCAAACTGCTCGCCCACAAACGCGAGATCGACAAACTCGCCGGCTTCTCCGCGTCCAAGGGCACGACGCTCATCCCGCTGGCGATCTACTTCGTCCGTGGCAAAGCCAAGCTCGAACTTGGCGTCGCTGAGGGTAAGAAGACCCACGACAAACGCCAGGACATCAAGAAACGTGACGCCGACCGCGACATGCGCCGCGCCATGACCCGCAAAAAAATCTGAGTCTCATCCCTCACCTCAGGGCAGTGCACCTTCAGGTGCACTGGCCGCCCCCCCCCCCCCCCCCAACCCCCCACCCCCCCCCCCCCCCCCCCCCCCCCCCCCCCCCGCCCCCCCGGGGCGTGTGAGGCGTTTTTGATGAAGCGTTGGCCATTCAATGGCTCCGCGTTGGGGGCCAGCACTGCCTTATGTGGTGCCGGCAGTA